>CAZFCR010000104.1:2141-9958 GCA_964517305.1 uncultured Akkermansia sp. | reverse complement strand
AATTTCACCGGGTCTTCAGGAAATAAACTCGCGTCGATCATCACATTACTCTGAGGATTTAAACGGCTGATGGTTTCTTTGGCTTCCCATAACAACTCATCGGTGCGCACAATTTCAAAGGCCAGTTTTTTTCCCCTGTAGCCGGTTTGCGCGAGGTATAACAATGATTTGGTGATTTCATTCAGTCTTTCGGCCTGACCGAGAATTTTCTGAATGGCTTCTTTGTAATCTTCTACCTTGCGCTCGTGAAGTAAAGTTACGTCGGCTTCGCCTATGATGGCCGTGAGAGGTGTGCCGAGTTCGTGTGAAGCGCTGCTGACAAAATTTTTCTGAGTTTCAAAAGCTGTCTCCAGCCTGTTGAGCAGGTTGTTGAATGTGGCGGTGAGTTCGGCTATTTCATTGTTCTGTTCTGTCTGCGCCAGTCGCAGGTGCATGCTGTCGGTACTGATGCGTTTTACGTTGTCGGTAATTTTTTTGATGGGCGAAAACACAGTTTTGGAAAAATACAGGGCCAGACTGAAAGTGATCACCAGAATAAAGATGACACTGAGCAGGATCACATTTCTGAGGAATGCCAGGTGGTGCGAAGCGTAATAATGTTCAGCGGAAACGATCACAATAAAAGCGTTTTTCTGGTTGCGGTACAATACTCCGGTGTAAAAGAGTCCGTCTTTGTTAAGTGTTGCTTTTCCCTTTTCAGCTGCTTCTTCAAGAAAAGAAAGCGGGAGGTACATTTGTCTGGAGAAGTTTTTTAGACTTTCTTCACTTAAAGGAACAATGTATTCTTTTTCTTGTGGCAAACGCTCCAGGTGATCGTCGCGCAATTTTTTAAGTGATTCGGCGGTGAGTACATCGTATTCAAGATTGTATCTTGCAGCAATGTTGGCGCGTGTTTCGAGGCGTTTGTAAAAGTCGAGGTAAGAATAATTGTTCAGGAAATAATAAATGGCACCGCCGAAGAGCAAAACAATCAGGCTGTTTGAAACTGCAAGGGTGATGGCAATTTTGGTGGTTGTTTTCATGCTTCCTTTAAAACATAACCCATCCCGATGATGGTGTGAATGAGTTTTAGCGGCTGACCACCATCAATTTTTTTTCGAAGGTAATTGATATAAACATCCACCACATTTGTGCCTGAATTAAAATTAATGTCCCATACCAGTTCCAGCAGATCAATACGTGTGAGCACCCGGCCTTTGTTTTTGATCAGTGTCATCAGCAGGCGGTATTCGGTGGCGGTAAGACTGATGGGCGTGTTACCGCGGCTCACCGATTTTGCTTTGTCATCCACACGCAGATCGGCGATGGTATATACTTCTCTCTGCAGACCGGTTGCCGCGGGCTCCTGATTTTTATCGGTTCTCCTGAGCAAGGCATTGATGCGGGCCAGCAACACAATAAATTTAAAAGGTTTCACGAGGTAGTCATCCGCACCGGAGTTCAGGCCCAGGGCAATGTTTTCGGCTGCTCCAAGGGCGGTGAGGAAAAGCACGGGAGTGGTGATGCCCATGCCGCGCAGATCACTGCAAAGGTCAAGACCGCTTTTATCTGGCAGCATGATGTCGAGGATAATCAGGTCGAAGGGAGAAACTGTTGCTTTTTCGTAGCCGGTTGCGGCATTCACGGCTACACTTACTTCAAAGCCTTCTTCAACGAGGCCTTTCCTGATAAAGTCCACTACAAAGGGATCGTCTTCTATAAGGAGAATCTTTTTCAAGATCCCAAATGTAGAGTATAAATCGCGAATGGGAAATTTTGTTTAAAGAGGAATGCGTGAGAAAATGATAAGGGCAACTTATCCAATATAATGTATAGCGTTTATATCCCTCCCGACACCCAGTTGATGGCCGCCTGTTCTTCTTTGTGTTCAAAGCCTTTGAATTCGCCGGGCATCAGCACACTGAAGATGTTGGTAAATTCACGGATCGCTTCCACGTCAGAAACAATGGCTGCGCGTTTCCATTTGGTGAGGTGTTTTATGCCCATCATCGCGTCTTTGAACCAGGCGCCCGCGGTAAAATTTTTAACGGAGGTGTCCAGCACCAGCAGGTAATTGAGTTCGCCGGTGTTGGTTACCAGTTCCTGTACTTTTGGGAGAATCACTGTTTCAAAGTCACGCGCGGTTACTTCCCCGCTCGCGCGAAAACCAACCATGTTTGATGGCAGGTCTTTTATCTGGCTGATCATAACAATAAATGTATTTTTTAGATTTTATAATTTTACCCGGCCTTCAATGCCGTCGTCTGTTTGTTTCCCTGTAACTGCGCCCACCAGCATGCCGGCCAGCTGAATCAGTTTGCCGTGTTTTGTGTCCCAATAATGCCCCGCTTCGGGCGTAAAACGGATGATGGTGATGTTGGGATCTTTTTTGCCGTCAAACCAGGTATTCACAAAAGCGGAATACATCTCATCAATTTCTTCCTGGTCACGGTAAACGTCTGCGTGGCCGAATACATTGAGGTATTCTGAGTTTTTTTCGTTGGAGAGCGTGAGTTGCATTTCCTGTGACTGGCGCAGCTCTTCATTTTTTAATGAATTTTTTTCACTGAAAAAATAGATCCTTCCCTGATCATCTGTTTTCTGGATGGCCATGGGTCTTGCACTGATGGGCCTTTTGTCGAGGTCAGTCATCATGATGCAGATGCGCGCAGAATCGGCGAGTTCTTTTATTTTGTTCGCGGCCTTAGAGCCGCTGAGGTTGTTGATGTCGTTTCCCATTATTGAATGTTTTATGCATAGTGACAAAATTTGATGCCACGGTCACGCTGTTTTTTCAGGAGGCATAAGTTCTTTTCTGCTCGCTGTTGGAGGACCTGTCTTCCTGCAATTCCCTGATGAGTGCCGGCATGAGTTCGGGGGCCACCACAAAATCGGGATGGTCTTTGTGGATGGTGTTTTCCGGCATACCGTCGAACTGCGCGGTGGTGGGGTCCTGCACTATCACGGTGCCCTGCAGCCGTTCAATTTCTTTTACACCTTCCACCCCGTCGGTACCTGTGCCTGAGAGAATGATTCCGAACGCGTTCGCTTTCATTTCTGATGCGAGTGATTTAAAAAAGTAGTTGATGGCACGGTTCACAATTTCTGTTTCCGGTCGTTCATCCAGTAAAAAAGTACCTTTTTCCAGGCGCAGTTTGTAGCCGGAAGGCATGACGTAAATACATCCACCTTTTATTTTTTCGCCGTGTCTGATCTCATGAACAGGCAAGGTGGTTTCGCGGCCAAGGATGTGCGCGAGCTGGGAGCGCCGCTGGGTGCTCAGGTGCTGAACCACAACATAAGCGGTGTTCTCGTCCGGCCCCAGATTTCTAATAAACGTTTGAAGTGCTTCCAGTCCGCCTGCCGATGAACCGAGGCCCACCACATATAATTTTTTACCTGGTTCCATGCCGGTGCTGCATCAATTTAGCTGCCAGCGTCGTTTTTACAGGTTTGATCAGAGTGCCAGCTCCGCCAGGGCCTTGTTGCTCTGAGCCATCCGCATATTAAACGAGGGCCATCGCTGAAAACGGTTGTATTTGTAAGCCCGGTACATTTTACGGTAAAATATTTTTCTTTCTTCGGAATTAAATACGCCCTGGTTATGCAGTACGGTGAGTTGCGGCAGATTACCATCGCCCAGATTCAGAAGGTACATTTTATCAAGAGGCTTGCTGTTACTGGCATTCCTGACGTTGAAGTCGGTAATGATCCCGTCCCAGTTAAACAGCGAAAATAACAATAAAACAAAAAACCATGTACTGAGGTTGGTGCTGGCCAGCCACCAGGCGCTTTTGTGGTTTTTTACTTTCAGGAAAGTGTACAACAATCCAAAAAGACTGAGGATCAGAAAAACGTAGACGCCAATGCGCAGGTGGCTGAGCTGGTAGGCGTTGGTGTACCAGAAATTGCGCACGAGGGTATTGATCACCACCAGCACACTCTGAATGATCCACGCGTAAACAAATATTCTGAGCCATTTGGCGGAACGGTTAAAATTCAGATCGCCGTAAAACAGCCAGGCAATCAGTGTGGCGCCCAGGATCAGCGATACAATCAGACTCTCAACCGCCTGATGTACAAAGTCGGAGAGCGTAATGCCCGCGGGCAGTGTTTTAGTAATGTGAATGTTTACAAGATCGAGCACATTGATGGCCAGGAGCATCAGGTTCAACACAACAAACAGGCCGGTGGCGATGAGAGTAGTTGTGTCTGTTTTACGGTCATCAGGCATCTGGTTCTGTTTTACATCCTGCCGCCAGAGCAGATCTGTTTCTGATACCAGTGCAATTTTTTTTGTTCTCGATAACCCTGTCAGAAAAATAAAACTGAACACGGTAAAAACGAACCAGGAGAGATCCGGCATTTCAAAGTCGAGTTTGCCTGTAAGGTCCCTGAACAATGGATTTGCTGAACGGTACAGCAACAAAAAAATAAATCCAAACACAAGCGCCAGTGTTCCTGCAATCAGAGGTCTCCAATTTTTGCCATTGGTAACATCGCCCCGGTTGCTGTATGTGTTCCAGGCTCGCATGGCTAGGTCGAAAGGTGAACGCAAAACACTGTACACCGAAAAAAGTCCGGACACGAACATAGAGTTTTTCTCTGAGGTCGATTTTCCGGCAAGCACCAGTGTGGCGGCCATAAATGCCAGAACGCTGAGCACGCTGTTGACTAAAAAAACGGATAGGCCCGCCACGTTCAGACACAAAGCATAGAGCCACCAACGCTTGTTTACTGCGTTTTCGGGATTAAATACGAGTAACAAAACGCTGAGCAAAAGAGAGAACAGGAGGAAGTTAATGCCCGGTTCCTGTTCGTAAAACAGTCCGCTGAAAACAAGTGCGGACAAAGCCAGTATTACATCATTTTTTTTCATGGTCGTTATTTTTTATTGGTGAAGAAAATATTCGAAATCACTGCTGCCAGCATCAGCGCGAAGCCTGTAAAAAACACGGCGTTATCAAATCGTTGCGGCACGTAGTGGTGGATGTCATTGAACAGATCGCCCGATGAGAGCACCGATCCCTGTATCACCGAACTGGTGGTTCGGAAAAAGTCGAGCATAAAAGAAACGATGCAGATCACCGCGCCTGTCAACAGGCTCATCCATTCAGGTTTTTTGATAAGGAAACCCGGTTGCGTTTCAATTCTTCGGATCACAAACAAAGCACCAAACACCATGAGCAGCGACAGCAGGCAGGGCGCCCAGACCGGACCCACCCAGGGAACGGGGATCAGGAATAAAATATCCCAGGTGAACAAGGATTGCGGCCAGCCCAGGAATACAAAAAGGAATACGTAATAAAACAGATCCCAGATCGCGAAAGCGAGACTGAAGAATGCAAAACGCTGCAGCTTATTCCGTCCGGTAAAATAACCCACGCACACGAGCATGATCACGGTGGCGGCTTCACGCAGTATTTCTACAATGGCGAGATTGTGGGGGATGGGTTGCAATGGGAAGTTAAATCCGTTGGGATAAAAAAGTTCGCGGAGATAGATGACAATCGCCGACTCCATAAAACCCATGGCAATGGCGAATACAATTACATAAATAATTTTTTTACTGATGGGCGACATGATCTGTGTTTTTAAGCTGATTGATTTTTTTGTAGATAAAAAAGAGGTAAACAAAACCTATAACACCGAATGCACAATCGATGAGCTGGTGGAAAAATGGAATGCCGCGCACAGGTCCGCACACAAAGGCAAGTGGCAATATCAGCAGACAGGCCAGCATGCCTGCGAGCAGGTTGATCTTGTGTTTTTGCGGATCGAGGAGTACCGGAATAAAAAAGAGACTGATGACGATGTGCGCGAAGGCGAGCCAGTCGGTGCCGTAGAGCATGATGTCGGGCGTGTGCGCGATGGTAGACTGCAGTTGCGCGATCCAGTTTTGCATAAAGAGCGGGAAAACCGTTTTGATGGCGTACAGGTAATTGATCTCGCTCCGGATGGGAAAAGCGGTGATGCCGCTGAGCAGCAGCAGAACAATAAACAGGCTGAGATGGATCTGGATGGATTTCATATTTATAGTTTTAAAAGTGCTTTGTATTTCAAAGTAACTGGGTAAAAAAAATCAGTTTTTCCTTTTCAGTAATTTTTCGAGCGCGTCGAGGTGAGCTTCGAAAGCCTTGATGCCCACTTTGGTAGCGCTGTAGGTAGTGAGTGTTTTTTTTCCGGAGAACTCTTTGCGGATGTGGATCAGGCCTTCTTTCTCAAGCGCGGTAGAATGGCTGGCCAGGTTGCCATCGGTTACCTGCAACAGATCTTTCAGCGAGTTAAAGTCCATGCTGTCGTTCACCATCAGCACACTCATGATGCCGAGCCGGACCCTGTTTTCAAAAGCCTTGTTCAGTTTATGGATATCGGGCTTGTGCATTTAGAGTTTCCTGTCGTATTTGTTCCACATGATGGTGCCGTAAATGATGTGCAGCACACCAAATCCGAGCGACCAGAAAAGCAGGCCATGTCCGGGGAAAAACGCCGCCACTACGCCCAGTGCCAGCTCAAGGTAAGCCAGGTAGCGGATCTCGGCGATGGTGTATTTACTGGTGTTGAGTAAAGCCATGCCGTAGAACAAAAGCATGGCAGGACTTACCATTCCCACGGTGTGGTTAAACAGAAGCGCCAGGCAGAACAAACCGCCGCAGAGCAGGGGAACGGCCATAGACCAGAACACCTTTTTACTCGTATGATCAAATAATTTCTGGTTCAGTTTTTTTGTTTTGCGGTAAGAAAACAAAAGGGCGGTGAGGATGGAGAGGACGAGTACAATGGCACAGATGAGCAGGATCTGGTTTACCAGCTGACCCGTTACTGAAGCAGTTTCGTAGGCATTTTGATCTGAGTGTTTTCGGTTGATCAGACTATGACCAAAATAAGCGCCAGCCAGGGCATAAACGCCCGCGAGCACACCCGACAGGCCGCTCAGTGAAAGGAACTTGGATGAGTCTTTCATCATTTGCCGGATGTCGTTGAGGGCTTCTAACTGTTGTTCTTCGTTTTTCATTTAAAAAGCACTTTGAGGTGCAAAGTTAATAGGTTTTTATGGGTGATGCTAATTTTTTTTAAGAAAAAGATAAAATTTAACATTATTGGTCCGCTAACGCAACAAGCTTACGTGTCCCTGACGCGGTGAGTTGAATTTACGGCCCGTTCAGGCGCACAAAGGACGAGTGGCGCGCAAAGACGCCAAGAGCGCAGAGAGAGATGTAATCGTAAATCGCTCAATCGTTAGGTGTAAATAGTTCCGTACTTACCTGCCTGCCCGCAACCCTTCCAGGTCCCAGCGCAAGGCTCGCGAAGACCTTGAAGGGTTTGCTGCCGCAACACGCGTGCGAAGTCAACCCACAAAAACCCTAAAGGACGAGTGTCGCGCAGAGACGCCAGGAGCGCAGAGAGAGAGATGATCGTAAATCGCTCAATGGTTAGGTGTAATAGTTCCGCACTTACCTGCCACCCCGCAACCCTTCCAGGTCCCAGCGCGCAAGGCTCGCGAAGACCTGGCAGGGTTTGCTGCGCGCGACTCAAACGCTCCGGTGGTTGAACCCGTCGAAACCACCTTTCCAGTGATTTTAAAATTGAAATGACGCTTCGATAACCGGGGCTTCGACCAGCTCAGCCACCGGGTTTTTTGTAATCGTAAATCGTTCAACAGTAAATTACTTCGTCCTTACCTGCCAGCCCGCAACCCTTCCAGGTCGCTCCGCACAAGGCTCGCGAAGACCTGGCTGGGTTTGTTGCCCGCGGTCCAAAATCTTCGGTGGTTGAGCCCGTCCGAAACCACCTTTCCAGTGATTTTAAAATTGAAATGACGCTTCGATAACCGGGGC
>CAZFCR010000104.1:0-2041 GCA_964517305.1 uncultured Akkermansia sp. | reverse complement strand
TTCGAGCTCAGCCGCCGGGTTTTTCGGACGAATCGTAAATTGCTTAAATTGTAGATCGTAAATTGCTTTACTTATCTGCCAGCCCGCAACCCTTCCAGGTCCCAGCGCGCAAGGCTAGCGAAGACCTGGCAGGGTTTGCTGCGCGCGACTCAAACGCTCCGGTGGTTGAACCCGTCGAAACCACCTTTCCAGTGATTTTAAAATTGAATACATCTTCAATGACCGGGGCTTCGACGAGCTTAGCCGCCGGGTAAGAAAATAAAAAATTATTCTTCTTACCGATTTTTTTTCCGAGAAATATTTTATTAAAAATACTACATTCTTAAAAATCTGATCGGAGTCTAAAACGGCATCAGAAATCCCGCGATCATTACAATAAAAACTCATTTCCCCGAAAAATCGTTGCATTTTGTTTTTAAATTATTTTTAAAAGCGAGTTAAAAATGATTTAAGAGATGCGTCTGAATTCCTTTGTGGTAAAGGCTTACAGACAATTACGGCACATTATTTGTCTGAGGCATTCAAAACTATGTGTATGAAAAACAAATTTACAATGTTCATGTGCGCGGCGGCTTTTTTTACCACGCTCACAACAAAGGCTCAGACCTCTCTGCCTTATTTTACAGGCTTCGACAATTCTCTGCAACAGGCCGGATGGCAGGAATTCCGCAAGGGTGACCCCGCGGTGTATCAATGGACGCTCACCAACATGAGTCCTTATTCTTCTTCCACGCACCTGCGGCACGATTATCCTGTTGGCGGAACATTCGAAACAAACGACTGGTACGTGTCGCCACCCTTTAATTTTTCAGCAGGCGGAAAAATAGATTCAGTCCGCGCTTATTTTTCGGGCTTTTCGAAGCCCGGAGATTTTTATGATGATACCGTTGCCATCTACCTGCTGCAGGGTTCTCCTGATCCTGCTTTGGCCACCAGTCACACACTCTTGTTTGATTTCAGAGGTGCCAATTATCAGAACGACGATGTGTGGCGCAAGTTCTCCAACATCAGCATTCCACCCACAGCGGGACAGAGTTACATTGCCTTTTATTATAAAACGGTGATCAGCTGGCTGGATGTGCGTTTCGATAACCTGAGCCTGAGTGCCAACGCGCTGGTGCCGGTCGCCAATTTTTCTGTTCCGGCAGGCATCTGCAAAGGCAAGGCTGTTGTGTTTAATGACGCTTCTTCCAACACGCCGAATTCCTGGTACTGGGAGTTCGCAGGGGGAACACCTTCCGTGTCCACAGTGGCCAATCCAACGGTTGTTTTCCAGAACGCAGGCAGCTACACCGTGAACCTTGTTGCGAGCAACGGCATGGGTGGCAATTCTGTGAACAAAAATGTAACGGTGAGCAGTTGCACCGGTGTCAATGATATTTCTGAATCCAGTGACATCAGCATTTATCCTAATCCGGCGCGGGAAGAAATTTATCTCCGTTCGGATGCAGCACTCAGCGGAAAAGCAACACTTGTTGATGTCACGGGCCGGCCGGTTCAGATGTACCAGGCAGACAAGGAAAACGCCATTCGTTTTGATCTGAGGCGGCAATCTGCGGGACTTTATTTTATTGTGCTCGAAACCGAAGAAAGCAGACAGGTTTTTAAACTGATCCACGAATAAATGAGGCAGTCCACTTCCTGGTTTCAGGGGTGGACTGTTTTTCTCTTATCTTAGTTGCGGATATTTGATGGATGTCGGAAAGATTAATCGAAAACATAGAAAAGATCATTGGTAAAAGTTTAAGTCAGGAAGAATCTGCTTTTATTTCCAAATTGCTTCGGCCAACCCTGTTTCAGAAAAAACAGATGTTATGCCGGGAAGGCGGTACATGCGACAGGATCTTTTTTATTGAAGAAGGTTCTTGTTATTCTTTTATCACCGACGAAAAAGGCGAGGCCCATGTACTGCAGTTTGCACTGGAAGGCTACTGGATCTCGGATCTCTATAGTTTTTTTTCGGGAGGAGAGTCCATCTATTCTATTGAAACAATTGAATCCACAAAAGCGCTGGAACTCAGCCGCGAAGATTTTAATAAAG
>CAZFCR010000103.1:0-9979 GCA_964517305.1 uncultured Akkermansia sp. | reverse complement strand
TGTAAAATCTTTGATGGATTTAGGTTTCTGCCATTTATCTTTGAGTGTAAGATGGCTGACATATAGTTCATGGTTACCTTTGTTTGACCTGTCGGAAAAGGCGAAGATAAGGTGCTTGCCATCAGGGGTCAGGAAAGAGTTATTATAGCTGCCAAGATCAGAATATTTTTTGAAGTTCACTATCTCCAGCCGTTTTGGATATTTCCAGGCACCCTTTTTGTTTTTTTCGATTACTGACAGACCAGACCCGGTGTATTCCCCGTCTTCGTATGAACCGCGGATCAGCAACTGGTTGTTATCGGTTGAAACATTGGAGATGCTGCAAGGATGACCACGGAAGTTAAGTGGTTCGCCGGGATGAGTGGCAGCATTCCAGCCATCAGCCGTGCGTTCGCAATACCATACATCCTGAGTTGAATAGTTTTGCGAATGCCCGTCTCTTACAAAATACAACGTTTTGCCATCGGCACTGATAACAGGGAGAAGTTCTGCGGCGCCCGAATTTACATTGGTGCCAAGGTTTTCAATAACAGTTTTTGATACGGTATTGTGGGTTTGTGCAACAGACTGTAAAAGACAGAGACTTAGTGTGGCACCAACAACAGATCTGCTCGCCGCTAATGGCAGCAGGGTTAAATCCTCGATAAAAAATGGCATTGTGTGTGTTTTGTTCAGCGATACAAACTAACAACAGATATTTATCAGCGTAAATACGTCGTTTGCCGTATTTTCAGAAAACCTTCTCAGTGTATGCAAACAAAAGATCAGATAAGGTTGTTATTTCTGGCGATGGTAATTGCCTCCACTTTGTTGTGTGCCTGTAGTTTGCCATAGATGTTTTCAATGTGTTTGCGGACTGTCTTCGGGCTGATAAACAATTTTTCTGCAATTTTATTGTAATCCAGGCCCTGAGCAAGTAACTCAAGAATTTCTATTTCACGTTTTGAAAGTCCGTAATCAGTGTTTTTTTGCAGCGGCATGTTTTTTTCGCCCCTGATCAGGCGCAGAGATTTTTGAGCGATGACAGGGGACATGGGAGCGCCGCCTTCAAGAGCCTCTTCTATGGCGTCGAAAAGTTTAGTAGCGCGCGCGTCTTTGAGAAGATAACCGGTGGCACCAGCCAGGATGGATTGAAATATATTCTCGCTGTCGTCAAACACGGTGAGCATTATAATCTTGATGTGTGGGTACAATACTCTTATTTGTTTGGTAGCTTCAATACCATTCATGCCGGGCATGTTGATGTCCATCAGGATCACCTGCGGCTGCTGCGCACTCAGTTGCCTGATGAGTTCATCTCCGTTGCTCGCAACAAACAGTAGATCCAGCGCGGGATTCATTCTAATGTTTTCGGCAATGGCTTCTGCAAGTGTTTGATTGTCTTCTGCAAGCGCGATCCTGGTCATCGATTTTCTTTTTAGCGCAAAAGTGCGCAGCCTCTTTAAAATAAAAATAAGTCAAATGCCGTATTATTCTTTAAAAAGCACCATTTTAACATGCGTGCCCTTTCCCTGATTGCTGGAAATGTCAAGATGGCCCCCCAATTCTTCCGCGCGCGCCTTCATATTAGCGAGGCCGTATCCTTTGCTTGTTTTTTCCGAGAGCTCAAATCCTCGGCCGTTGTCCATTATCAACAACTCAAACATGCCGTTTTTTTGCTGGCTAAGAAGCACGCGCACATAATCAGCTTCTGCATATTTTAGGCTGTTCATCACAGCTTCCTGTATGATGCGGAAAATATTGATGGCGAAAGTGGGTTTCAGTTCAGTGTCGCTGGTGTAGCTGTGTTCAAACTGCACACCAGTGTCGCCGAGTCCGCTGTTTATCTTTTCGCAGTAATCGACGATCTTGTTTATCAGTTCGCTCAGGAGTATCACCCTGCTATTGATAGCCCATATCGATTCGCGCAACTGGTTGAGCGTGTCTCTTGAGTAGTCACCTAACGCATCGAGCTGACTGGTCATGGGTGCCGTTTCTTTTCCTGATTTATACGAAAGGTTGTCTAACGACTTGATGATATAAGTAAGCTGTGTACCTACGTTATCGTGCAGTTCGCGGGAAATCCTTTCTTTTTCTTTCTGCATCCGCATTTCTTCTTCCGCCTTTTTTAACTGTTTTCTGTATTCAACCATGTAATAGGCCCTGATAATTCCAATTATGATAAGGATGAACAGCGACACAGCGATGGATATGAACCACCAGGTTTGCCAGAAAGGTGGACTGACAACGATTAGGAAACGGAGAGCGGCTTCTTTCACTTTGCTGTTGTACAACAAGGGCATTACTTCAAAAGTGTATTGCCCGGCCGGAAGGTTGGTGTAAATGGCACTTCTTTCGGTGCGGGTGGTGACCCATTCGTTGTTAAAGCCATGTAATTTGTATTGATAACTAATATCTTCATGGTTTAGAAAATTGATGGCGGCAAATTCAAATGAAATCGTTTTAACGTCGGGTTCAAGTGAAAGAACTTCTGGTATCGCAAGACTGCCTTTCCGGATGTAAGGATTATTGCCTGATACTTTTTTGTAATTGATCTTCAGATCGGAGAGTACCGTGGCGCATATATTGTTCACAGGTTTGATGTTGCCGGGATCAAAAACAACCAGCCCTGAAACCGTGCCAAAATAAAGATCGCCGCTGTCATCTTTATAAAAACCGTTTACCGTAAATTCTTTGCTGTCAAGACCTTCGCTCACCGAATAGTTCTGAAATTTCCGGGTGGCCTGGTCAAATTTTGATAATCCGTCATGGGTCCCGGTCCAGACATTGTTGTAATCATCAACAAGAATGCCGAGCGGACTTTCATTTTTTAAACCGTCAGCAGCGCTATGGCGTTCAAATTTTCCGGACGATGCATCTAAGGTCAGAAGCCCATAACCAAGAGTAGCAACCCATAAACGTCCGTTGCGATCGGTTTTAATATCCGAGATAATGTTGTGATATTGTTCTTCAGGATGTTTTTCGTCGGGCAGATATTGTTTAAGGGTATTTGTTTTTAAGTTGAGCGCACATGCACCGTTAGATGTACTCAGCCATACCACATCACCGATAGCAAATGATTTGAGCAGATAGTTGTTTGGTATTTGAGGATTTAGTTTTGGGAGATTGTAACGTTTGACCTTTTTTGTGCGGGTGTTTATAATACAGAATCCCTGCGGCGAAGCCACACCAATTGTGCTGTCGGAGAGGCTTGCGAGGTGCAGGATGTGATCAGATATTATTGTGCCGGAGTCATTTGCAATGGATTTAAATGCGAACACCGTTTTATTTTTCAGGTTAAAACAATAAATGCCCTGCTGTTCGGTTCCAAACCACAGATTGTTGTGACGGTCTCTGCAAACGGATGATACAAGAGAACTTTGCAGAGGCTGCTGAATTTCTTTTATACTGAACTCCCTCAACGCCGACTCCGGCAGATAGGTTTTACTTAAACGGCTGATATTTTTGTTTTTCAGGTAAAACCTTACTCCTTTAGAGGTTGTAAGCACAAGTGTATCGCCTAAGGTGGTAATTCCCCAGACTGCTTCACTTAAGCCGTTGCCTTTTCCAAGAATTTTGAAGTCTTGCCCGCGGGGATTAAATAAACAAACCCCGCCTCGCGAAGTGCCTATCCAATACAAACCAGACCTGTCTTTAAACACACAGTAAACAAAATCAGAACTCAGGCTTTGTTCGTATTCAGAAATATAATTCAGCACCATGGTATCGCGACCCTGTTGCCAGATGAGCCCTCTTTCAGTGCTGATCCAGATTTCGTTTACATCAGCAAATACAGATACTGTATTGCGCGTGCTGTCGATGTAGTGGTGAAAGATCTGTATCAGGCTGCCACTTTGATGGTTAAAAGTATACAGCAATGATTTTTTCTTCAGATAAACCAACGGTCCCCGCACAGCCAGCAGAGCAATTTCACCGGCGGGAAGCATTTCTTTTACACGACCACTTTTAATGTCGTAACAACGTAGACCGGTTTGACCGCCAATCCACAACTGCCCGTTATGCTCTAGCATCTCCGTGCCGGTTTTTGACGCTTCGTCTAAGCCGGGAACCGCATGCACTTTGTTGTTTGAGTCTGCATAAAAAACGCCATATGCAGTTGAGAAATAAACAAAACCGTTTTGCGCAGGGCAAATCGCAAACACGCGGTAGTTGGTTGCGTTGGGTAAAATGTGTTTCAGAGCGATGCGCTCGATCAATCCATGATCAGCATCAATGCGGTTAAGACCATTGGTTGTTCCCACCCAGATATTTCCCGAACTATCAGCAGTCAGGCTGATCACATAATTATTGGTCAGGCTTGTACTGTCATTTTCTATGTTCCGGTATATGGTAAAGACAGACCCGTCGTATCGGTTTAAACCGTCCTGTGTGCCAAGCCAGATAAACCCATGACGGTCCTGGCAAATTTTGGTAACGGTATTCTGAGACAGACCATGCTGAACACTTTTACGCTTAAACCGCAGCGATTGCTGGGCATAACATGCAATGTTGACCAGCAGAAGAATACATATATAAGATTTTCTGATCCGCATCCGTTATTTGCCTGTTAATACAAATGCTCCCCAATATTGCGGTTCAGGATAAGTCTGTTTTATTTCTATCTGCGCCTCTCTGAAAGCAGTATAAATATCTTTGTTCTGCATCCATTTTTGGTAAAACAGGGTCATCAGGTCGCGTGTAGCATCGTCACTCACCGGCCACATGCTCATCAGTACACAATTAGCACCAGCCAGCCTGAACGCGCGGGGCAGACCAAAAACACCCTCACTATTTTTGATTTCACCCAAGCCTGTTTCACATGCACTTAGCACCACCAGTTGTGTTCCTTCAAGGTTAAGGTTCATGGCCTCAAACGCTGTAAGCACACCATCTTCCAGCGTGTCGAGAGCGGCAATATTTTTTGTGTCAAGCGAGAAAGTCGTATTGGCTCCTGAGAAAAAAAGGCCGCAGCGTAACAGGGGATTTTGAAAATGATCTTTCTTTAATTTATTGAACCCGTTTTGGGTGAGTTCATCCGGGTTTTTAAGAAAAAAACCATGTGTGGCCATGTGGAGAATGTCCGGCGAACTGAGTTTTTTGATGTTTGCCTCGCTTGCCGTTGAACCTGTATAAACACTTGTCTGAATGCCGGCAGATTTTAAAAGTGAGCTGATGTTCTCTGCCTCTGTTTGAGTGCCGGGCAATTCAGAGAGAATAAGTCCGTAAGCGTTGCGCTGTAGGTTTTGAACAGCAGGTTTACCGGGTGATTGTTGAATCTGACTGAATTGTGGATTACCTGCTATCACTGCATTGTGCGGAAGCGGCATGTTTTGTTTGGCAGTTTTAATGCTCCGGAGGTGGTCAATGATGTGGATGTTTTTTTCTTCGAGCAGGTATTTTTCGGCAGCACTGTTATAAAGGGTGTTGAGATTTAGTTGCGTATAAATGCCATCCGGAGACACATACAGAGTATGACAATCAGACAATTGTTTATCAAGGAATTGCCAGATCCGCGCATAAATGGAACCGTCTGGTAATTTTTTGGAGATGCCTCTGCGGTAATGCGCAAGCACGGTTGTTTCCCAATTCTCCGGCCGGTCAACAGATACCACCTGTGGCTCACCCTCTGATTTGATCACTAAAAATGTGTAATTAATGCCCTTCCCCTGGTTGTTATCATATATCAGGGCTGTTCTTACTACCTCCACCGCGGCCTCATGTGGCGAAAGCGTTTTCTGAATTTGGCGCCAGTTAACAGCGGGCTCTTCAATGGTGCTACCGTCGATGCTTTTTGAAATTTCTTTTTCCAGTCGGTCACAATCATCTTTCAGCTGTTGCGCCCGACTCTCCGCGTCGGGTAGTGCGCTGGTTTCAAAACTGAGATATTTTCCAAGATTTTCCCGCGCTGCAATGAGTTGCTCATATTTTTTAAAAAGGCCCGGATCATTCAGGGTGTTTATTTTCTGTTTTGTTTTACTCAGGTTATTAAATAAAACCGACTTTGATCTGATTCTGAAATCCAGCAGGTTTTTTACAAGCTCTGGTTGCTGATCAATATGGCTCAATACAACTGAATAGAATTGTGTTACCTGGTGGTCAAATTCTTCAATAAAAAAAAGTTTTTCTGTTTCGGTCATGTACGAAAAATCTTTTTCAAGTGAACTGTATTTGCCTTCAAGGTAAGTATTGAAAAACGCTATCGATTCAGCAGTTCGGCCTGCTTCTGCATACACCTGCGCGCTGGTAATGAGCAACTGCTCCCGTACGGTTCGGTCTTTAAGTTCAGATTGGTTTGAAAGTTTCAGCGCCTTAGTGATGTAAACAAACGCATCGGCGGTTTGCCCCAGCTCTTTTAAAATCATGGCAAGATTGCATAAAAGGTTGACTGAGGTGTTAATGTCATTGCCGCCTTTGTATGCAGAAGCAGCCTTTTCTAAATTAGATCGCAGTCCTGCCGTGTCCTGCCTGGCTAGATCAACAAGCGCGAGGTCAAGAAAAAGTTCTGCCGCGAAAGGATTGTTATCGCCGTACATGGCCGCGTAGTACTTCAGCGATTCATTCAGGAAAAATTGTGATCGTTCATAATTGCCCCAGTTTTTATAATAAATGCCGAGGTTGTTTGCAAATACGGCACGTTTCAGCGTATCGGTGAATCCATTGTTGGCAAAACTGTTTCCGAGTTCTTCTGCCAGTAGTTTTGCGTCAGTTTCGCGGCCCGTATTGACATAAAACGAAAGCAGATTGTTTACCGAAGTTAACCAGGAATCAACCCGCTGGTGTTGCAGCTTTTTTTTTATCTGCATCGAGGCTTTATAACACTGTTCGGCTTCTGCGAGGTTGTTCATGCGGTTATAAGTGTAGCCAAGGTTGTTCAGATCTGCTGCGTGCGTAAAGGAATGTTCTCCGTAAATGCTCAGGTCGCTGCGAATGGCACGCCTTATCAGTTGTAAGGCCTCTTTAAACCTGTATTGCTCTGCCATTAAGGTGCCCATGTCTGAAAGCAGAGCAGGGAATTGTGGATTCAGCGTATCAGAGTCGGCGAGAAAGACTTTGTAGGCTTTTTCATAAAGGTTTTCCGCTTCCCGGTTGCGGAGCATGTCACGGTAAAGCAGAGCCAATCCGCTGTAAACGGCAGCCACATCGATAGAGGTAAGGGTTTTTTCTTTTTCTATTAGAGATACAGTCTTAATATAGGTTTTTTCTGAGGAAACAAAATCGTAGGTATTGTGATAGCAGGCAGCCAGCGCAGTGAGCAGCGACAGGTACTCATCAACCGGAAAACCCGACGCTGAATAAACAGGTTGTGCTTTTTCCAGGAGAGGTTTAGCCTCAGCAAAGGCACCGAGGAAGATCAGTCCGGTGGCGTAATTTTTCAGGACCTGCGCCTCTGTTCCGGCGCTGTGATTCTGCGATTCTTTTGAACACACAGCCAATAAATTCAGGCCTTTTTGCACTTGTTCGTCAAAAACATAATAAACCGCGTTTTCAGAGCGGAGCACCAGTTTTTCCGACTCAGAAGTTTTTTTTGACCTGAGTTGGTTCAGCGCTTCTTCACTTAACCGAATGGCATCTTTATATTGCCCTTTTTTGCAGGCGTCAGCGGCATCCTGTCTCAGCTTCTTATATTGCTGCGCCTGGAAAGCCAAACAAAAAAACAGAAATCCACAAATAAGCCCGCGCTTCATTTTATACCGGGTGAAGATAATATTTATTTTAAATCCGTTTTTTTTCCGACCAACAAACCCAAGGCGTCCTGATTGGGTACGCCGGTGAAATTTCGATCTTTTACGGTTTTCTTCCGGAACGAAAGGTTTGTTAAATCCGCAAAAACACCTATATTTGCACTCCTTTTTGGTAAATGGAATCACAGGTTAAAATATTTGCAGGAATGGCCACCGAGGTGTTAGCCGACAAGATCGCTAAATCCTATGGTCAGGCCCTTGGTAAAGTTGAGCGTTACCGCTTCAGCGACGGCGAGTTGCAGGCTTCTTATGAAGAAAGCATCCGCGGGCACAGCGTGTTTATCGTACAAAGTACCATGCCTTCTGCCGATAACCTGATGGAATTGCTTTTACTCATTGATGCGGCCAAACGCGCAAGCGCCAGGCACATTGTGGCGGTGATCCCGTATTACGGTTACGCGCGCCAGGATCGTAAAGATAAGCCGCGTGTGGCCATTGGTGCCAAACTCGTGGCCGACATGCTCGCGGTGGCGGGCGCTACCCGGGTAATGACAATGGACCTCCATGCCGACCAGATCCAGGGTTTTTTCAACGTGCCTGTAGATCACCTTTACGGATCAACTATCTTTTTGCCTTACATCAAGTCGCTTCAGCTCGAAAACCTGACGATTGCCGCTCCCGATATGGGTGGCAGCAAACGTGCCAACGGTTACGCCAAACACCTGAAAGCTGAAATGGTGATCTGTTACAAACAAAGAGCAAAAGCCAATGTAATTGAAAGCATGACCGCCATTGGCGAGATCGAAGGCAGAAACATCATTCTGGTGGATGACCTGGTAGATACCGGTGGAACACTTTGCAAAGCAGCTGACATGATGATGGAACGCGGCGCACTGAGTGTACGCGCTATTTGTACGCATCCGGTTCTTTCTGGAGTGGCCTACGAAAACATCGAAAAATCACATTTAAAAGAACTGATTGTCACCGATACCATCCCGCTTAAAAAAAATGATTGCAGCAAAATAAAAGTGATCAGCGTGGCTGACCTTTTTGCCAAAGTGATCAACAGCGTGCACAAGTACGAGTCAATCAGCAATAATTTTATTTTATAACCCGCATAACTAAATTATAAAACGGTAATACCTGGCCGGCGCGGGCGGCCACGATGTACCACAAAAACAAAAAAAATGAAAACAGTATCATTGAGCGGTTCGCCGAGAGCGAACGTAGGGAAAACCGATGCTGCTGCTCTTAGGAAACAGGGCAGAGTACCATGTGTAATTTACGGAGCAGGCGAGCAAACGCATTTCAGCGCCGATAGCCGTGATTTCAAAAACATCATCTTCACGCCTGAAACCAACCTGGTGGAAGTAAATGTAGACGGCAAAAAATACCGCACAGTTCTCCAGGAAGCACAATACCACAAGATCAACGACAGACTGATCCACGCTGACTTTTTACTCGTGAGCGACGATAAGCCTGTAACGGTACAGTTACCTGTTAAAACCATTGGCCAGTCCGAAGGTGTTAAAGCGGGGGGAAAACTGAACATCAAATTACGTAAAGTAAAAGTAAGGGGTCTTATCTCTAAACTGCCTGAATTCATTGAATTAAACGTTGAAAAGCTGGCAATTGGTAAGGCCATTGCTGCCGGTGACGTGAACATTGATGGCATTACTTTACTGCATCCAAAAAACATTTCTATCGTGAGCGTTGACACTACCCGTGCTGCTGCGCAAAACGAAGCTGATGCCGCTGCCGCCGCTCCTGCAAAAGGTGCTGCACCTGCTGCTGCTGCAAAAGCTGCACCTGCGAAAAAATAATCTTTCGCAAGCTAATATTAAAAAACCCGGATACACTCCGGGTTTTTTTATGCGCTGAACAGTTCCGTTATTTATGCGGAATAAAAATTTAATGGTAAATTAATTTTAGAATTTACTACGCAGACGCGCGGAGCGGCGTTGTTTTTTAAAGGTATACCCTGCAGTGAGCTCCAGGCTCATAAAAGAGTCTTTTTCGTTATCGCCACGCTGAGCGGGTGTGCCGTCGGCCGCGGGCGAAGTAGCCCCGTAGATCAACCCTCTGCTCGGATCGGCCATCTCAACAGCCAGATCACCATAAGCCGCTCTTAAAGCCTGTGGATTGTAATAAGAAGAGCCTACATCATCAATGTAATCGGTAAATGATTTGCGGAAACAAAGCTCAATACCAAACGACCATTTTTTATCCAGCGTCAGTTTGTAATAAGCACCCACTGGAAAACTAACGCTTACCCTTTTGTATTGTTTCGGTCCGCCGGGTAACCCTTGTCCCTCGGT
>CAZFCR010000102.1:6385-10036 GCA_964517305.1 uncultured Akkermansia sp. | reverse complement strand
CCAATAAGAGCGACTTTTCTCGGTGCTCATGCCATTCCTGCGGAGTACAAGAATAATAAAGCAGGGTATATTGATCTGCTCATCACCGACATGATCCCCGCCGTGGCTTCTGAAAAGCTGGCAACATACATAGATGTATTTTGTGAGAAAAATTATTTTGATGCGGGTGAAACAAAAAAAATTCTTGAGGCTGGGTTAAAACACGGACTTTTGCCTAAAGTGCATGCCGAGCAGCTCAGTCACAGCAACGGTATTAAAACCGCGGTGGAGGCGGGAGCGATCAGTGTTGATCACCTCGAATACTGCAGTGACGAAGACATTGCACTATTAAAAGGGAGCAAAACCATGCCGACCATTTTACCCGGAGCCGCTTTGTTTTTAGGGCTGCCTTTACCGCCTGCCCGGAAAATGATCGACGCCGGTTTGCCCGTGGCTTTCGCAAGCGATTACAATCCCGGAAGCAGTCCGAGCGGCAACATGAAACTGATGATGAGCCTGGCCTGCATCCAGTACAAACTGAATCCTGAGGAAGCGTTTAATGCTGTGACGCTGAACAGCGCTTACGCCATGGGGCTTCAGCATGAGGTGGGAACCATTACACCGGGCAAACGCGCGAACCTAATCATCACCAAAGAGGTCAGCAGTTATGGTTACCTGACTTACGCGTTTGGAAGTGATCTGATTGATCAGGTGATACTGAACGGTAAACCATACCTAAATAAGAGAGTAGGATAAAAAAAGGCCATCCTTGTGAGATGACCTTTTTTTAATAACCTTGTTGTTATTTATTTAATTGCACATTCAGTGCTGATGGTTGTTCCGCCACCTGTAGTGCTGGCTTTACCTGAACATGCCTCGTCAGCATTTTTCTTGGTATCTTTAATGGTAACTGATGAAGTACCCATTACAGTTCCATTGTCTTTAGTGGTGCACTCGCAGGTGTAATCTTTTTTACATGATACCATTGCCATTCCGGCTACTGCTGCGATTAAGAGAACTTTTTTCATTACTTTTAGGGGTTTTATTGGTTAATAATTACAAATATATATTCTGGCAGATAACTACCAAATTTATTTTTTGATTTCACAGGTGCCACCTGCCAGAGCCCAGATGTCTTCGGCTGCCCTGCAGGCCGCTTTGGCATCTTTTTTCTTTTTGTCGTCGAGTTGATAAATGTACGTGGCTTCAGGCTGGGAGCCGGAGGCCGGCACTTTACAGCTGCATGTATAATCTTTTTTGCAACTGGCAAGGAACAACACAACAGCAACTATTAATCCTGCTTTTTTCATGAGTGAGTTTTTTTGTTTATGATACAAATATATACGAAACACCGAAATGGCAATGTTACCAGATTCAAAGTTGTGAGCAGGCAGATGTTAGAAATGAAATGAACCGGTTGGCTCTGCTTACATGTTTCGCGAAACCGCATAAAAAAAGCCCTTTCGGGCTTTTAGTATTTACCTGACAGGCCGGATTATTCGATCATGATCACAAGGTATTTGGAAGAGCTCCAGAATTCCCTGGCATTGGTGATCTCAATTTTTTCTACCGGTTTTTCTCCCACCAGTTTATAAGAGTTTTTAGGATGATTGCTCAGTAATTTGGCTTTTTTAGCCCCAATGGCAATGGATTGTGTTTGTTCGATATTGACCTTGGTAAAATATTCGCGGTTAAAATCATCGCTCACCTTGGTGCTTTTACCCAGACCGATAAATCCGCCTTCTTTGGCAATTACATTTTTTTCCTTTAGTTCTTTTGAAGTACCAATGGCGTAATAGGCGGTGTTGAGCGCCTCCGTTTTATCAGCGCTTTCTTTTTCAATGGCGCGGTAATTGGTGTTCAGGTTGCTGAGTTCGATGTTTAATCCTTCGATGCGGGTGCGCAGTTCAGCTATCTCTTCATCTTTCAGGTTAAGTGAGGCCTGAAGGTTTTCGATCATTTTGGTCATGCCCGCGATCTTGAGGTTGCTGTTCTTTAATTTGGCACTGAGAGAACTGATGCGGTTTTTGTTTTTTTCCATCAGATCATAAATGGCCTGGATATCTTCTTTGATCTGTCCCTGCCTGCTTCTCACATCACCCTTGGCTGTGCTCGCGTTAGAAACAATTTTTTCTTTTTCCTTGATGGTGTTGAGGTTTTCCTGGATCTCGTTAAAAGAAGCGATGAACTCCTGGAGCGCGGCTTCTTTTTCATTCACCTGTCCTGCCAGTTCATTGTTCACATTGGCGAGGCTGTCGGCCAGAGGATTTTTTTCTTTGTCCGCGCCACCGCACGCGCTGTTTGAAATACTGAATAAAGCCAGTATTAATCCGGCAAAAAGAAGTCTTACGTTTGTCATAAGTAGCGTAGGTTAATAAAACAGAATTTAAGTACAAAAATAGAAAAAACAAACCAAAAAAAAAGACGCCACTGGCGTCTAATCTTAAATAAGAGCGGGATAATTAACAATACTCGTTATAAACTGCTTTTAAATGCTCAGAAATTGCTGTGGCATTGTGACCTTCAATGTTGTGTCGTTCAATAAAATGAACAAGTTCCCCGTTTTTAAAAAGAGCAATCGCAGGACTGCTTGGCGGATAAGGTGTAAAATGTTTACGTGCTTCATTAACGGCTTCAACATCAAAACCCGCGAACACCGTGGTTAAACGGGCTGGTTTTTTTCCATTGTCAAGGCTCTTTTTAACGCCCGGGCGACAAGCGCCGGCAGCACAGCCGCAAACAGAATTAACCACCATTAATACCGTTCCCTCTGACTGAATGGCTTTGGCCACTTCTTCGGGGTTGGTAAGTTCTTCGAAGCCGGCACTGGTTAATTCGGCTTTCATGGGATTGACAATAGCTTCAGGATACATGGTTTTGTGTGTGTTATATAATATACAAAGGTACATAGTTATAACTTTATTAAAAGGGAAGCGTGTTAAATTGTTTTAAAACCGCTCATCCTCTTTTATGGGGCTTGGTCCTCTTATTAATTAAATCTGATATATATTTGCCCATCTCTAAATTATCCCACATGCAAAAAACAATTTTCGGGGCTGCACTGCTCCTGGCTTCAGGTTTAGGTATGGCCCAAAAAACCACACCGGCCCCGCAGAAAAAATCACCGGCTTCCAGTGTCACTTTTGTTGAAGAAGTGAAAAAAACAGGCAATGAAATGGTGATCCCCTACAAAAGGTACAAACTCGCTAACGGACTTACCATCCTTATACATGAAGACCACAGTGATCCTATTTGTTATGTTGACGTTACCTACCATGTGGGCAGCGCGCGTGAACAACAGGGCCGCAGCGGCTTTGCCCACTTTTTTGAGCACATGATGTTCCAGGGTTCTAAAAACGTAGCCGACGAACAGCACTTTAAAATCATTACCGAAGCGGGCGGAACGCTTAACGGCACCACCAATACCGACCGCACCAATTATTTTGAAACCGTTCCATCCAATCAGTTGGAAAAAATGCTCTGGCTCGAAGCCGACCGCATGGGTTTTCTGCTTGATTCAGTGACCACACGTAAATTTGAAGTTCAGCGCGCCACGGTAAAAAACGAACGCGGACAACGTTACGACAATGCGCCGTATGGGGTAGTGGGTGAGAAGATAGGTGAAGCGCTGTATCCGAAAGGGCATCCTTACAGCTGGACCACCATTGGCTA
>CAZFCR010000102.1:5876-6375 GCA_964517305.1 uncultured Akkermansia sp. | reverse complement strand
ACAGGGTAGGAGTAGAAGATCTTAAAAGATTTTACATGCTCTGGTACGGTCCCAACAACGCGGTACTTACCGTTGCGGGAGATGTTAACACAAAGGATGTGCTGGCGTACGCCGAAAAATATTTTGGAAGCATAGCCCGTGGTCCCGCGGTGAAACCACAGGTGGTGAAACCGTTTAAACTCGATGCCAACCGCTACATCTCTTACGAAGACCAGGTGCGTTTTCCGATGCTGAACATGGCTTATGTAACCGCCCCTGCCAATACCAAAGATGACGCGGCGCTCGACGTGCTCGCCCAGATCCTTTCCGGCACACAAGGTTCACCCATGTACAAGGCTTTTATTGAAACTAAAAAAGCGGTGAGCGCCAGCGCCTACCAGTACACACGCGAACTGGCCGGTCAGTTTCAGTTTGTGATCCGTGCCAACAGTGCAGGCTCTCTTACCGAGACTGAAAAAGAGCTCCGCGCGGTTCTAGCCGAGTGGGAGAAAAAAGGAGC
>CAZFCR010000102.1:0-5866 GCA_964517305.1 uncultured Akkermansia sp. | reverse complement strand
ACAGCTTCGGCAAGACGGCGTCCGATGTCCTGGCAATTGCCGTCACCAACACCAATGACGCGCCGATTGCCGCGGCGTTTGCCAGTGCGGTGGTGGAGGATGCGACGGGGGCCAATCTGTGGGCGTCGCTGCTGGGGTTGGCGACCGATGATGACCTGATCAAATTTAAGGCACAGTTTCAGAGCAATCTTTACAACCAGCTGAGCACGGTGCAGGGCAAAGGCGCCACACTGGCTTCTTATTACACCCTGGCTGGAAATGCCAATAACCTGAAAAATGAAATCAACCGTTTTATGAGCATCACAAAAGATGATGTGATGCGCGTTTATAAAACCTACATCAAAGATAAACCGGCGGTGATCCTCAGCTGTCTGCCAAAAGGAAAAAACATGCAGCCGGCACAGCCTGACAACTGGACCATGTACAAACGCACTATTGAAACAGAGAGTGCAGAATACAAAAACCTGTCGTATAAAGAACCTAAGGATGTTTTCGACCGTTCAAAGTCACCTGCCGCGCAACCTGCCTCACCGGTGCCGGTGCCAGATTTTTATACTATCCGTGTTGCAAAAAACATTCCGCTCATCGGCATCCACGAGTCCGAAATACCGAAAGTAACCATCCTCATCTCGATGAAAGCCGGTCACCGGTACGAACCAAAAGATAAGTCGGGACTCGCTCAATTGCTAGCTGCCATGCTGGGACAAAGTACACAAAGCACCACCGCCGAGGAAATTGAAAACAAACTCGACAGGCTGGGCTCTTCCATGAATATTTACGCGGGCGATGAGGAACTGAACATCAGCATCCAGGCGCTGAAACAAAATCTGGACGCCACCCTTAAAATTGTGGAAGAATGCCTGTTCGCTCCTAAATTCGATGCCGCGGAATTTGAACTCGAAAAGAAAAAACAACTCGATGGCATCGCGCAGGCCCAGACCAATGCTTCGGCCCTGGCCGACATGGCTTACCGCAAACTGCTGTATGGCAACAACCACGTAATGGGCCTCAACGCCAGCGGCACTGCCGAA
Organism: uncultured Akkermansia sp.; assembly: GCA_964517305.1. Taxonomy (GTDB): domain Bacteria; phylum Bacteroidota; class Bacteroidia; order B-17B0; family Aurantibacillaceae; genus Aurantibacillus. The sequence goes on along the minus strand of CAZFCR010000102.1, from coordinate 4,835 downwards.
ACCGTGGAATCCATCACGCTTGAGGATGTAAAATCCTATTATGCCAAACTTAACGCTGCCATGGCTTCTGTCATGGTGAGCGGCGACATCACCCAGGATGAAGTAAGCGGCAGTCTTGGTTTCCTCTCCGCTTTTGCTGAGGGTCAACTGATGGAGGCCGATAATTCAAACGTGCCGGTTATTGATAAAACCAGGATTTATTTCCTTGACAAAAAAAATGCGGCACAAAGCGAGATCCGCATGGGTTACATGGCATTGCCCTACGACCCTTTCGGAGATTTTTACAAAAACAGCATCATGAATTTTAGTTTCGCTGGCGCGTTCAATAGCCGCACCAATTATTTGCTTCGCGAAGTAAAAGGCTGGACCTACGGCACACGCGGCGGATTTTCGGGTTCCAAATTTGCCGGACCTTATACACTGAGCGGTGGTTTTAAAGCCAGTGCCACCGACAGCACACTTGTAGAATTGTTCAGTGAACTAAAAAAATACACAGGTGAAGGTGTCACCGACGAAGAACTCAGCTTTACAAAAAACGCCATGCTGCAGAGTGATGCCTTAAAGTATGAATCCCCGATGCAAAAATTAGGATTTATCAAACGTGTGCTCGATTACGATCTGCCAAAAGATTATGTGGCGCAGCAAACGTCCATTCTGAATAACATTAAAAAGGAAGAACTGAACGCGCTGGCCAAAAAATACCTGCCTTATGATAAAATGCTGGTGCTGGTGGTAGGCGACAAAGCCTCTAATTTTGAGAAAATTAAAAAACTGGGCTATGACGTGGTTGAGGTGGATGTAAACGGGAAAGTTTTAAATTAAAGATACATCGTGCCGAACATCTTGCTGAAGGTTTAAAAAGGAAATAGTAATTTAGACGCTTAAAAATACATTAAATGAACTACGATATTATTGTAATAGGAAGTGGCCCCGGCGGATACGTCGCTGCGATCAGGGCCGCGCAACTGGGTTTTAAAACTGCCATCATTGAAAAAGAATCCCTCGGAGGCATTTGCCTTAACTGGGGCTGTATACCTACAAAGGCGCTTTTAAAAAGCGCGCAGGTGTTCGAATATTTAAAACACGCCGGTGATTATGGCATTTCGGCAGACAACATCAACGCCGATTTCAGCAAAGTGGTAAAAAGGAGCAGGGACGTGGCCGAAGGCATGAGCAAAGGCATCCAGTTCCTGATGAAAAAAAACAAGATTGAAGTGATTACGGGAACAGCCACACTTAAAGCCGGGAAAAAGGTTGACGTGAAAGGCGCTGATGGAAAAAACACCACTTACACAGCCTCGCACATCATCATTGCAACCGGTGCCCGTTCGCGCCAGTTGCCAAACCTGCCGCAGGATGGTAAAAAAATTATCGGTTACCGTGAGGCCATGAGCCTTCCTAAACAACCAAAATCATTGGTGGTTGTGGGCAGCGGGGCCATTGGTGTTGAATTCGCTTATTTTTATGCCACCATGGGAACCAAAGTAACCGTGGTTGAATTTTTACCGAACATTGTTCCGGTTGAAGACGAAGAAGTAAGCAAACAACTTGAAAAATCATTCAAAAAAGTTGGTATCGAAGTGATGACCGATGCTTCTGTTGAAAGTGTGGATACCAAAGGCTCAGCCTGTAAAGTCAATATCAAGACAAAAACCGGTAACGTAACCATCGAAGCAGACATTGTATTGTCGGCTGTTGGGATTGAAGCCAACATCCAGGGAATTGGTCTTGAGGAAGCCGGTATCAAAACCGATAAAGGCAAAATTGTGACCGATAAATTTTATGCTACAAACGTTGCCGGTTATTATGCCATTGGCGACTGTGTAGGCGGACAGGCTCTGGCGCACGTGGCCAGCGCCGAAGGCATCATTTGTGTAGAAAAGATCAAAGGTTTGCACACCGAGCCGCTTGATTACAACAACATTCCGGGCTGTACCTATTGCCAGCCGGAGATTGCCAGTGTAGGGTATACCGAGAAAAAGGCCAAGGAGGCCGGTTACCAGATCAAGGTGGGCAAGTTTCCTTTCACAGCTTCAGGTAAAGCAAAAGCTGCCGGTGCTGCCGATGGTTTTGTGAAACTGATCTTTGATGCGAAATACGGCGAATTGCTGGGCGCGCACATGATTGGCGCCAACGTAACCGAGATCGTAGCTGAAACAGTGGCCCTGCGTAAACTGGAGACCACAGGTCACGAGATCATTAAAACTGTGCATCCGCATCCAACCATGAGCGAAGCCATTATGGAAGCTGCCGCGGCTGCTTATGGCGAGGTGATCCATCTTTAATTTAAAGCAGTTTATATTTAGAAAAGCCGTCTTTTGTGGACGGCTTTTTTTTTTGATCGCTGCTTGTCACACCTGCTTTAACATTTGCCCAAAACCAGCAGAAATTCCGGTGAGAGGTCACCAATTTATTTATCCACTCCCGCGTTAATGATTGTAAATTTTGTTGTGAATCTAAACTGCCCGGTGTAATTTTAATGATTCTCCCGGAACAGCTTTCGGCGGAAATCATTCCTTTCCCTTTATATGAAACCAGAGTTTATTGAAGATGAGAACATTGAAGTCATCGGTGCGCGTTCTCACAACCTGAAAGATATTTCACTCACCATCCCACGCAACAAACTGGTGGTGATCACAGGTCTCAGCGGCAGCGGCAAATCATCCCTGGCCTTTGATACCATTTACGCGGAAGGTCAGCGCCGTTACATCGAAAGTTTTTCATCTTACGCCCGCCATTTTCTCGGTAACCTCGAAAGACCGGATGTGGACAAGATCTCAGGCCTGAGTCCAGTGATCTCCATCGAACAGAAAACAGTCAACAAAAATCCACGCTCAACCGTTGGCACCATCACCGAGATCTACGATTTTATGCGCCTCTTGTTTGCCCGCGCGGGCGAGGCCTTTTCGTATGTGAGCGGAGAAAAAATGGTGCGTTACAGCGATGAACAGATTGTTGACCTGCTCATTGAAGAATACCAGGGAAAAAAGATCGTATTGCTCGCGCCCGTTGTAAAAGGCCGTAAAGGTCATTACCGCGAATTGTTTGAAGACATCCGCAAACGCGGATTTAATAAAGTGCGTGTAGATGGCGAGATCATCGACATTGTGCCCAAGATGCAGGTAGACCGTTACAAGATCCACGACATTGAGATGGTGGTGGACCGCCTTGAATTAACCGGCGACATCCGTTCGCGTTTGTACCAGTCGCTGCAAACGGCCATGAAACATGGCAAAGGCACCATCCTGGTAACGGAACACAGCGAAGCGCCTGCCAAAACCAAAAAGAAAACCACGGCGAAGAACGAAAACAAAGCCCGTTTTTTCAGCCGTTTTTTAATGTGTCCCACCAGCGGCATCAGTTATGATGAACCCGCGCCGAATTTATTTTCCTTTAACTCACCTTACGGTGCCTGTCCGCAATGCAACGGACTGGGCGAGATCTCTGAGATCGACATCGGCAAGATCATCACCGATCCCGCGCTTTCTATTGCCAAAGGTGCCATTGCGCCCATTGGCGCGCAGAAAGGCAGTGGCGGCTGGATCTTTAAACAGATTGAAGCCATTGGCAGCGCGTACGACTTCAAACTCGACACACCTTTCAGAGACATCAGCGATGAAGCGGTGAATGTAATTTTATACGGCAGCGAAGAACTGTTTAAAGTCACCACCGAAGCCGGCAGTTACAACATGACCTTTGAAGGCATCGCCACTTTTATCACCCGCCAGGCCGAAGACGATCCAAGTCCTTCCATGCTGAAATGGGTGCAGGGTTTTACCGATAAAAAAGCCTGTCCTTCCTGCAACGGCGCGCGTTTAAAAAAAGAAGCGCTCTATTTCAGAATTGGCGGAAAAAACATCGCGGAGTTATCTGATCTCGACATCTCCGTACTCGAAAAGTTTTTCAGTGATCTGGAATCGCGCCTGAATAAAAACCAGAATGTGATAGCCAAAGAAGTTTTAAAAGAGATCAGGGCCCGCATCCGTTTTTTGATGGAAGTAGGTCTCGATTACGTCACACTCAACCGGTCGTCACGCTCTTTGAGCGGGGGAGAAGCCCAGCGCATCAGGCTGGCGACGCAGATTGGTTCACAGCTCGTGGGTGTGCTTTACATTCTGGATGAGCCCAGCATTGGTTTGCACCAGCGCGACAATGTGCGTTTGATCGATGCCTTAAAAAATTTACGTGATGTTGGCAACAGTGTGATTGTGGTGGAACACGACAAGGACATGATCGTTGAAAGTGATTATGTGATCGACATTGGTCCGGGTGCCGGATTGCATGGCGGCCGGGTGATTGCAGCCGCACCGCCCGCCGAAATGCTGAAGTTTGATACCATGACGGCGAATTACATCACGGGCAAGATCAACATTCCGGTACCTGCGCAACGCCGCAAAGGCAATGGTAAAAAAATCACGCTGAAAGGCTGTACCGGACACAACCTTAAAAATGTATCGGTTGATTTTCCGCTTGGTAAATTTATTTGTGTGACCGGTGTCAGTGGCAGCGGCAAAAGCAGTCTTATCAACGAGACCCTGTATCCGCTGCTGGCCGCGCATTTTTACAACTCCGAGAAAAAACCTTTGCCTTATAAAAGCATTAACGGCCTGGATAACGTTGACAAGGTCATCGACATCAACCAGTCGCCCATTGGCCGTACGCCGAGAAGTAACCCTGCTACCTATACCAATGTGTTTTCCGACATCCGCACGCTCTTCGCTGAAATTCCTGAAGCCAAGATCAGGGGTTACAAGCCCGGCCGTTTTTCATTTAATGTAAAGGGCGGACGCTGCGAAATCTGCGGCGGCGCGGGTGTGAAGACCATTGAGATGAAT
>CAZFCR010000101.1:0-10039 GCA_964517305.1 uncultured Akkermansia sp. | reverse complement strand
AAATTTGTTTAATCATTTTTTCCACCGGCCGAGTGAGGAAAAATTATCGCTCATCTTTCGCCCGTTTTTTTGATAATGGTTATATTTAGCAATGCGTACCAATTTAAGAGAAGCCATCAGTGAGGTTCTTTATTACCGTTTTAACCTCGACGAAGACAAAGCCCAGGAAAACGAGATCATTGACTCGATCCGCCGTAACGTAGAATTTAAAGGCACCAATCTCTGGGCTCTGATCTTTGCCATCTTTATCGCCTCCATCGGACTAAACGTTAATTCAACCGCCGTTATCATCGGCGCCATGCTGATCTCTCCGCTCATGGGTCCCATCATGGGACTCGGTTTGGGTGCCGGTATGTTTGATTTTAAACTCATTAAATTTTCTCTTAAAAATCTTTTTGTAGCGGTGATCATCAGTCTGATGACCTCGGCGCTGTACTTCTGGCTCAGTCCGCTTCAGCACGCGCAATCTGAATTGCTCGCGCGCACCACGCCTACTATCTGGGATGTTCTCATTGCGCTCTTCGGAGGACTTGCGGGCATCATCGCCAGTTCAAGAAAAAACTTCAGCACCACCATTCCGGGTGTGGCCATTGCCACTGCGCTCATGCCTCCGCTTTGCACCGCGGGATACGGCCTGGGAACCGGCAACCTGTATTATTTTCTGGGGGCTTTTTATCTTTTTCTCATCAACTCCGTTTTTATCAGCATTGCCACGTTCCTCATCATCCGCTTCCTGAAATTTCAGCCTGTTGATTTTGTGGACACGAAAACAGAGAAAAAAGTTCGCCGTTATGTATGGTCTATTGCCATCCTCACCATTCTGCCAAGTATGTTTCTGGCCTATCAGTTTGTTGAACAGGAAATATTCAAACAAAACGTTCAGCGGTTCATCCGCAACGAGATTGAAGCCAATGATCTCTACCTGATCAACCAGCGCATTAAACCCGGCCAGCGTTTTATTTCTCTTTTGGTTTATGGCGAACGCAACAACGATTCGCTGCTCAGTTCCATCCGGTTAAAAAAAAGCAGATATGGTCTGGAAAAGGCCACCATTGAGCTGCGCCAGACACTGAGCCATACCGCGGAGATCAAGGATAAAATGGGACTCACAGCGGTAACCACCAAGATCCCCGATCTTCACAGCGCTGCCATTATCGAAAAAGACAAACGCATCCGGAAACTCGAAACCCTCGTGGGCCATAACAACCGGCGCGACACCACACTCAGGACTGAACTCAGTGCCCTGTTTGGCGAACCACAGGAACTGGTGTTTCAAAACACATTGGTGTTTAACAAAGGCGTAAAAGACAGTGTGCTGTTCATCTACCTCAGAATGCCGAAAAAAGTAAACCGTAAACAGATGGGTAAATGGCTTGACGCCAGGTATCCGAATGATAAAATAAAACTTGTGATAGAATAAAACCTTTTATGAACATCAGTACCTTATTCAGAGAATTTACCAGCAGCGAAAAAAACTCAGGAGGCATATTGATTGCCTGTTCCATTATTTCGCTGATCGTGGCCAATACAGGCTGGGGCGAGAACTACATTCACTTCTGGCATTCACTGGTGGCCGGAAAACCCATCGAATTCTGGATCAACGATGGCCTCATGACCATATTCTTCTTATTGGTGGGCCTCGAAATTGAACGCGAGTTTTACATAGGTGAACTTTCAGATTTCAGAAAAGCGCTTTTGCCCGTTCTCGCCGCAGTGGGTGGTATGCTGGTGCCCGCGTTTATTCATCTGGCATTTAACTATGGTAAGGCTGGTCACGACGGGTTTGGAATTCCAATGGCCACCGACATCGCTTTTTCACTTGCCATCCTGGCTTTGCTGGGTGATAAAGTTCCGGTAACGCTCAAGGTTTTTCTTACAGCGCTAGCCATTATTGATGATCTGGGCGCCATCATGGTGATCGCTATTTTTTACACCACAGGGTTTTCCATTTATTATTTCGCGGCGGCTGTTGGTGTTTTTGGCCTGATGCTCGTTTTGAACCGTCTTAAATTTCATGTTGTGCCCGTTTACCTTGTTCTTGGCATTGCGCTCTGGTACCTGTTATACAGCTCAGGCATTCACGCTACCATCAGCGGCGTGTTACTGGCCTTTGCCCTCCCTTTCGGAAAAGGTGACGAACAATCGCCTTCTTACCGTTTACAACACCGCCTGCATCTGCCTGTCGCATTTTTTATAGTACCACTTTTTGCACTCGCCAATACCGCTATCGCCGTTGACCCCTCGCTGGTATCGCAGATTTTTTCAGCCAACAGCATTGGTATTATTCTGGGACTTGTAATCGGAAAACCCCTTGGCATTTTTGTTTTTTCCATTGTTGCCATTTCCCTGGGCTGGTGTTCGCTGCCCGAAAACAGCACAAAACAACAACTGTTATGGACAGGCATGCTGGCAGGGATCGGATTTACAATGTCGATTTTTATAACCCTCATGGCCTTTGATGAGCCCGTTCTTACAGGCAGTTCAAAACTGGCCATCATCATCGCCTCAACACTCGCCGCTGCAATAGGTTATTTTGGATTAAAAAGAGCCTGCCGTGATGTGCAGGTGGTTACCGGAGACTAAAGCAGCGCTTTTTACTTTCTTAAATTAGTATCTTTGCCGCTCTTATGACAGCATTACTTATCATCTCGTTTGTGCTTGGTTATCTTGCCATCGCTTTCGAACATCCGCTTAAGATCAACAAAGCCGCTACCGCGCTGGTAACAGGGGTGGTATGCTGGACCATTTACATTACTTCTTCCGCTTCACCACACCATGTGAACGAAGAGCTGGTTCATCACCTGGGAGAATTATCGGGTATTTTATTTTTTCTTTTAGGCGCCATGGCCATTGTTGAACTGATTGACGCGCACGATGGATTTGACCTGATCACTTCCAGGATCACACAAACCAACAAAGTAAAACTCCTCTGGATCGTAGCGCTGCTTACATTTTTCCTTTCAGCCGTACTTGATAACCTTACCACAACCATTGTGATTGTTTCATTACTTAAAAAACTAATCCGGAGTGATAAAGAACGCCTGAGGTTTACCGGTGTTGTAGTAATTGCAGCCAACGCCGGAGGAGCCTGGTCACCCATCGGCGATGTAACAACTACCATGCTCTGGATAGGCGGACAGATCACCACACTCAACATCATCACTTCACTTTTCCTGCCCAGTCTGATATGTATGACCATTCCGCTGGTGATTCTTTCGCTTACACTTAAAGGTTCTGTACAGCGACCCGTTCCGCTGAACCATGGAAACGTTGCCCTGCCAGAGAAACAACAACTCATTGTTTTTGTATCGGGTATCCTGGTGCTGCTGATGGTGCCCGTGTTTAAAACCATCACGCATCTGCCTCCGTACATGGGCATCTTACTGGGTCTTGGTATTCTGTGGATCATTACAGAAGTAATGCACGGCAAAAAAGATGAAGAAGATAAACATACGCTTTCTGTTGTTTACGCGCTTCGTAAAATTGATACCCCGAGCGTGCTGTTCTTTTTTGGCATCCTGGTCAGCGTGGCCGCGCTTCAGGCCTCTGGTGTGCTGGGCGGTCTGGCTGCATGGATGGGAGAAACCATTGGGAACGACAATGTGATCGTTCTTTCACTTGGTATGCTTTCGTCAGTAGTGGACAACGTGCCCCTGGTAGCCGCCGTTCAGGGAATGTATTCACTGAGTGATTATCCTACCGATCATTATTTCTGGGAATTTCTGGCCTACTGCACAGGAACGGGCGGAAGCGCACTGATCATCGGTTCCGCCGCAGGCGTTGCTGCCATGGGCATCGAAAAGATCAGTTTTTTCTGGTACCTTAAAAAAATCAGCCTGCTGGCTATTCTGGGTTATTTTGGAGGGGCAGCGGTTTATATTTTACAGGATTTTCTGCTCCATTAAATCTTCGTTATTCGGATCTAAGGGTTCATTTAATCAGTATGAACACGACACCAATCATTTGTAAGGGCCATCCCTTCATCGGTGCTTCGAGGCACAACAATATGCGCTAAATTTGTAGCTCGTTCTTTTTTGGGTGAGTCCCCGTTGCGCAAGTGGCGGGGATTCTATTTTCTAACAGGATGGATTCAGCAGTCCCGCCCATTCCATCGGATATTTATTCACCGGCAAAAATGCGCCGCCTTTTAATTCAAAACCTTTTTTATAACTGTTGTAAGTGGCCACATTGTAGGTGGCGTGACAACAAATCAAAACCTGCTCTTCGTGGGATGGCTCTTTGTTTGTCGGGTCGTACCAGACAAGTTTTATCGGTTTCATGACTAATTTTTATATAAAAATAAATTCAGGAGTTCCGGCTGGCTCAAATAGTCGCTGAACTGCCCCGAACGGGACATAAACATCAGGTTGTGTCGGCCGGGAACAAAAATGTGATAGCCTGCATAAAAAATCTGTTATCCTTAAAAAAACAGGTTGATCTTTAAGTTAAAGCAGTAGACGTAAGAATGATTAAATTTGAAGATAACAGAGCCATTTTTTTATGCCAGAAATCATCATTGAATCACGTCTCGCCGAATTGAACCCCGGCATGCAGGTCCGCCGCATCCTGCCCTTCCGCCTGAGAAGAATGGTGGGTCCATTTATTTTTATGGACCATGCCGGTCCTGTTAATATTCAGCCTGCGCTTCTGTCTTCTATGGATGTGTTACCGCATCCGCACATCGGACTCTCCACAGTGAGTTATCTTTTTGGAGGACAGGTTACACACCGCGACAGCCTGGGTGTTGAACAGGTGATCAAACCAGGCGAGGTCAACTGGATGACCGCTGGAAAAGGCATCGCGCACTCTGAACGGTTTGAAGATCCCGCTTCGCTGAAAGGCGGACTGGAGATGATCCAGACCTGGGTGGCATTACCGGAAAAGGATGAAGAAACCACGCCGACCTTTGAAAATTATAAACCGGCGCAATTACCCGTTTTCAGCGACAAGGGTATCTGGTTCCGGCTGATCGCAGGCAATGCTTACGGACAACAGAGTAACGTAAAAACACATTCACCCCTGTTTTACATCCACATGGTACTTGAACAACGGGCATCCATCAATCTACCCACAGGTCACAGCGAACGCGGCATCTACATCACCGAAGGCAGCCTCGAAATAGGCGGCCTTGCTCATCCTGCAGGTCGTATGATCGTATTTAAAAAAGAAGAAGACCCCATCATCATTGCAAGAGAAAAAACAACCCTGATGCTCCTTGGCGGCGAAGCGCTCGGACCACGACACATCTGGTGGAATTTTGTTTCTTCCAGCAAAGAACGCATCGAACAGGCAAAGTCAGACTGGAAAGAAGGCCGCATCATTCTTCCGCCGAACGACAACCATGAGTTTGTGCCGCTTCCTGAAGACCGCCGGAAAAAAGATGATAACCCCTCACCGGGGGCATTGTCGTAACAAAAATACCACATGATCTGTGAGCCCTTCTTCTGCTAAACTTCGGAATCACGTGGTTTAATAATAACTGTAAACAAATTCCTGTTTCCACTCCTGCTGATTGTATTTATCAATGGAAACCGTGCTGATCAGCAAACCTTTTTCGTTGTAGGCGTGTTTTAATACCGTGGGCGCATCAGGAACCGTGATGATGGTTTCAGTGAGACGGCCATTGTTATCGTACACAAATGTTTTGAGTCCTGAATGATCTTTTACTGTTTTTTTGCGGCCTGCCGCATCGTAAGTATTGACCAAACGCGTCTTGCGGGCCGGATTGAATTTTCCTGATATGATCAGCTGCATCACCTCAGGGTGTAAAGTCTTTTGAATCTTGTGTTGCGGATATTCTTTAAAATAAATTTCCAGGGCAGGACGGTAATCACAGATCCCGGTTTCGATCACCCGTTTTTTCGCATCGTACAGTGTGTAATACGCATGATGGGTGTGAATGATGATTTCGTCGCCGAACAACTCCATATCAAAACTTTCCTGGAATAACAGGTTGCCCAACTTACGGGCGGTATTGACTTGTTTGGTGTAATGCAAAGCACCCTCTTCATCATCTTTATCGTTATGCGTTCGTTGCAAATGAATGTTGTAAGTGATATCGCCTGCTACGCTGTCGGTCCTGATGACAGTGGTCTGAAGTTGACCGTCCTGATAAGTTTCAATCTGAACCTTGCATAAACCGGGAGAAACAACCAGGGGTGAAAAACTAACAGATTTTTCATGAACGTCAGTTGGGTTTACCGAACGGGACTGCTCTTTTATCTTTTCGCCCTGTTCGTTATAAAAAATGGTCTCCTCCATTGCAAGGATACTTGTGTCTTTGTCAAGATATTGTTTCTGAACGAGGGGCCTGCATAGTCCATCGTTAATATAAGTGCGGCGAACAATGCCTTTGCCGGGCGCTGTTTCCAGACCGGATACACAGCCATTCGGATCGAAATAATAAATATAATTTAAACTTCTGCTCTGTTTCTGATCATACCACTCAGCCACAGACTTCACACGGCTTGCGCTGATCAGCTTTTTATAGGCAGAATCCGAAACAAGATTTGGCAGCGCCTGACCAGATAAACTTGCGCAGGCCATTAAAAAAACACAGCAATACAATTGTCTCATCTACCTGCCTTATTTTTTTCCGGAATGTTAATCTATTCCCGGCAAATAAAGATACAAAATCAATTCAGATCCTGGGATGGCTCGCAGCATGACGAATCAGCCGCACATTCGCCATCAGTAGCAGCGCCATTTGCTGCGGATTCTTCCCCTGCCGGACAACATGCTTCAGAAGGTGCTGTGCAACCGGCTGCTGTTCCGGCCTGCTGAACCTGAACCGCCTGCTGGTATTTTGTGATTTCAAAAAAACTTAAGAAACCTATGCTGATCACCAGTCCCGCCCAGAACACTGCTTTGTTGAGTTTGTCGCGTTTCTGCTGTGCCGGCGTCACACAGCCACAATCGGAAGTGTTGCAATTCTTTTTTGGCAATACATAGAGGCTGTAATAAGATACTGTGAAAGCAACAGCGCTCACTGCTATGAGCAAAGGTTCGAGCGCCGCAAGTAACGGAGAGCCGGCCAGAGAGGCGGTTGAGATTCCAAAAAGAGAAGCAACCGGACTTGCGCAGACCCCGATACAGGCGCCGCTTTTACAACAGGATAAAAGAACAGGAGCGGCTGAGGAAAGCCCTCCGGTCAAAGAGGTCCAGATCGATTTTTTATTTTCCATTTTCGGTATTTTTCTGATAATATTTATCTCTGATCATAAACGCTGCTTTCACCAGCAGGATCAGCGCGGGCACTTCCACCAGCGGTCCTATTACGCCTACAAAAGCCTGATCGCTGTTGATGCCAAACACACCAATGGCCACTGCTATGGCAAGTTCAAAGTTGTTTCCGGCTGCCGTAAATGCAATGGAGGTTGTTTTAGAATAATCGGCACCCATTTTTTTCCCAATCACAAAACTGACAAAAAACATCAGTACAAAGTAGATCAGTAACGGAACAGCCACCAGCAGCACATCAAAAGGGATCTGCAGGATCAGTTCGCCTTTTAAACTGAACATGACTACTATGGTGAATAAAAGCGCAATCAGTGTGATGGGAGAAATAAAGCTGATAAATTTTTCGTCAAACCACTGGCGGCCTTTGGCGCGGATCAGGATCAGCCGGGAAAGCAATCCCGCGGCAAATGGAATCCCAAGGTAAATACCCACACTGCGGGCAATCTCCATCACGGTAATGTCAACCGCCAATCCTTCAATACCGATAAGGGGTGGCAACACTGTAACAAAAAGCCATGCGTAAAAACTGTACAACAAAACCTGGAACACACTGTTCAGCGCGATCAGTCCCGCTGCGTATTCGCGGTTGCCTTCCGCCAGTTCATTCCACACCACCACCATGGCAATACAACGGGCGAGCCCGATAAGGATCAGGCCCACCATGTACCCCGGATGGTTGTGAAGGAAGAGCACTGCAAGCCCAAACATAAGCAGGGGACCAATCACCCAGTTGAGAAACAACGATACACCAAGCACCCTGGTATTTCTGAAAACTTCATGCATCTCTTCATACCTCACCTTGGCCAGGGGCGGATACATCATTAAAATAAGGCCTATGGCGAGTGGAATATTGGTAGTGCCGCTCGAGAAAGAATTGATAAACCCCGCAGACGACGGAATCACATTTCCAATAGCGATACCGAGTGCCATCGCCAGAAAGATCCAGAGCGTAAGGTACCTGTCTAAAAAACTGAGTTGTTTGCGGCGCGCAGCAGGAGCGCAGTTATTGGCTGTCATAATTTTTTGAGCAAAGAAAATACAAATAATGATTCAAGTGCTATCTGGCGACAACGTTTATTATAAGCGGCATCCTGTTCAGGCGTACCGTCAAAAGCTTTTGGATCTTCATAGGTAGTGGCAATCCTTAACTCAGCACCAGGAATAAAAGGACAATTTTGTTCCGCTTCTCCGCAGGTCATCACCGCAGCAAAATCACGCGCCGGATTCGCGGGATGATCGTACACTTTCGAAAAACAATCCACCGCAGGCAGGTCTTCATCAAAATAAACCCTGTAAAGAGGATTGTTTCCGCTCCCATTTGTTTCAACGCGTAAACCCGCGGCCTGCAATGCTTTGATGGCATTGGCATTAAAGGCAGTGGCTTCGGTACCGCCCGAAAACGTATTCACGGAAAATCCATAAAACACGGCTGACACCCGCGCCCAGACCTGGCCAAAGTGACTGCGCCGGGAATTGTGCGTGCAGATATAAACCAGGTTAACGGGTAAAGACGCTTTTATTTTTTCCGAAATGTACGCCGCTAATTGCGTCAGCAAAGCTTTTCGTTCCTCAGAGATTTCATCATAGTGTTGCGACAGGTCGGAACAATATTCACGGATCTTTGGATACAGCATCTTAACAGCAGCCTCCGCCTGGTGAACAACACGCCTCAGCGTTTCCCTTGATCTCTGAAAGTTTTATTTTTTGTTTTTCCGGCGGAATGCCACAGGCATCACTCGCCAGGCAGGCAGTATGTTTTGACGTGAGCAAAAAACGATCGTTTTTAAAATCGAGTCCGAATTTTCCAATGGTCTGGTCCTGGTACTCTACTTCAATTTCTCCATCCTCAAGACCCAGCACTTTTTCAGACAGGGTAATGATGTCATTGAGTTTTTTTGGCGCCAGACGATGATCAAAATCCCCGGCCTCCCACAACTGGAAGTTCACGGTTTTTTCATGTCTTACGGTGCCTCCGCAATCAATAAAATGTTTGTTAACCTGTCCCACTTCAGTAACATGAAAATGTTGTGGCACGCGCCGGCCATCAGGCAATTCAAAATTGATCTCAGTGAGACCGGCAAGGTGTTGTTTTAATTGTGATAGTTTCATGATTTTTTGTTTTTATCGTTAAATACCGATTGTTATGCTTAAATTTTTTTTAGCAGCAGCGTGAACTTGAATAAGAGGTGAAGAGCTGAACAAAATAAGACTTGGCTACCTCCCACTCTTTTTCATCAATACAATAACATACTTTTGCGCCTTCAATATCACCCTTGATCAATCCCGCTTCTTTTAACTCTTTCAGGTGCTGTGACACGGTGCTCTGGGAAAGCGGCAACTCATCCACTATGTCGCCGCATACACAAGCCTGTTTTTTGATCAGCATCTCCAGGATCGCGATCCTTGCAGGATGCCCAAGGGCTTTCATGTACCGCGCTATCTTGTTCTGGCGCACTGTAAATTCTTCTGTTTTGCTGGAACCCATAGTTTGTTCTGAATTATATCGTAAAATTACGATAAGAAATCCATTCCCACAAATAATTTTTGTTAAAGGTACCGCAGCCGGATGTTTATTTTTTTGGGAGCGGCCCCGAGTTGAAATTTAAAACTGTTGAATTTTGGCCTGCTCATCCCAGTATGATAATAGTCTGAGAAACCAAAACCCTCTGTTGGCATAAAAAACCGGTAATCCATTTTATGATTGGCATTTTCATCGTCAAGCAGGGCCACGCCATATGTTCCCGGAGCCAGTCCGCTAAAGCTGACTTTCAGAACACCGTTCTTTATATTGCTTTTAGAC
>CAZFCR010000100.1:0-10128 GCA_964517305.1 uncultured Akkermansia sp. | reverse complement strand
ACGTGGAAAGGAAACGGATAGCGGCACATTTTTTAAGTTGTTCAATTTTCCTTTTATCCACAGGAATGTAAATGCGTGAATCTACCGCGGCCACCACGTCGTTCTGGTTATTCACACTCGCCCTTTGCACCACATTGTTTCCGGATATAAAAAGTGAATCGTAAACCACGTTGTTCTGATCCAGCAGGTAAGCCTGAACTTCGGCGCTGAAAGGAAAACCGTTGTGGGCTGATATCACGAGATTGCCTGTGTTGACGTTCGACAACTGGCTGATGTTGGCGAAATCGGTTTTGGTTACCGTCTGTAACCTGAAATAATCCGCGCTGAATTTAAGAGGGATGTCAATATCTGCGTCAATCCGCACGCCGGTGTTGTAATAGGCAAAGTTGGTGAGACCGGCATCGCGGCCATTAGGGTTGATGGTGATCTTTCCTTCGTACGCCAGTTGGTTGGGAATGTTGGATACAAAATCGGCGATGTTGCTGTTGCCCGAATTAAATGAAAAGGTGCGGCTCACCGGCAGGTACGAGTAGGCGGTTTTGTTCGCGCTCACAATCTCTACTTTCGAGAGTTTGTCGGACACCAGGGTCACATCGGTATTGTTAACCGTATTGATGGAACGGATCTTCGAAAGGTCGGCGCTGAAGTCGACACCAAATTCGTTGATCACTTTAAAATTCATTTTTACATCGCTGAGTTTAAATCCGGATGCCTGGAAATTTTTAATGATCTCAATGTCGGTAACCGTTTCAGGCAGATCGATGGTTTGTTTTCCGAAATAACCCTGCACATACTGCGGGGTAATGTTCTCATAACTCAGGTCCACTTTCGGACCATCACCAATGTTCAAGGTAACTGTTTTGGCGCCGCTGTTCAGTGCCACAGTGTAAGTTTGTTTGATGGTATTGGGTTTTGTACCGGTGTTCATCAGAAAACTGTAGCCTGTGAGGTCGTATGTTCTAACCAGGGAATTGTTTCCCGGAGGAATGGTTTCGGCAATTCTCAGAGGTACACCGTCTTTTACCGCGCTTGGCACAAGATACACCAGGTCTATGGCTTCGCTGATGTTGTTGCTGAAGCTGGCGGTGAGTTTCCCTGAACGGATGTCGGCGCGTACCAGCTCTATGCCGTAATCGAGACTGAATGTCAACTCAGATGGCGGAAAGAGGGTGATGGGTTCACCTGGGTTAAGCACCACATTATTCACAGGAACGGTGAATTCACGGGCAATCACCGTATTGTGAAGTTTAACGAGGGAGTCGAGTTTCACTGCACCAATTTCGCGGTTCAGCACCAGGTGCAGAAGTCCCGTTTCATCGGCGTTAAACAGGGTATCTGATAAAAAATTACCCACGTTCAGCTGGCTGTTTGCTACCGGCACCACCATGTCCACATCCCAGTTTGCTCCTGTGGGTTTTCGGCAGGAGGCCAGTAACAGCCCGCAAAGCAGCACCATTCCGGATTTTTTTAATACACGCATTCCAACAAAGATAATCGATTTAGCTGCACATCTTATAAATTCTTTTAATTTGTTCAGGGCCCAACCTGACGGGCTTTTTGCACGTATAAATGCCGTTTGTTTTTGGCCTTTTTTTGTTCCCCGGGGCCGATTTTTTTAATTAAATTTGCTGTAATACTATGAAGCTAGGTTTGCGCTTTTTTATTTCCTGGATCTCCTCTGCCGTCGTGATGTTCGGCCTGTTTTACTTATGGCATGGTATTTTTCTCAACGATTTTAAACGCATCCAGTTCCCGCTGAGCTGGTTCGTAACCTTCGCCGCCATTACCTATCTTATTTTGGGAGCCGGTATTTTTATGCTCTACGAGTCGCAGCTGATGAAAAAACTCAGCAACTTTTTTGTACGCGGGCTCATCTGTGGCATCATCGCAGGCTTTTCTCTTTTTATGATCGCCACCATCGTCAACATCTCGCTTACAAAACATCTCAGCGCACAGCATCTCATGATGGACTGCATCTGGCAGATGAGTGAACAGATTGTAGGCGCAATGGTAGTGGTGCTGTTCAAGATCCTCATCCACGAACCTCAACCCGAACGCGCTTAAAAGCCCCCCTTTATTTTTATGTCTTCATTGCTTACATCCGGTCAAAACAGTTTTTTATTCAGCTCGCTGTCATCATCGTGCTCATCGTGCTTGTTTTTTTCGGCACCCTCCGATTCCTCTCTTCTTACACCAAACATGGTGAATTTGTGGTGGTACCCGATTTTGTCGGCAAACAGATCCCCGAACTCGAAAGTTTTGTAACGGATAAAAGGGTGGCCTACCAGATCATCGACAGCATTTACGATCCCGCAGAAAAACCAGGCATTGTGCTCAGGCAGGATCCGGAAGCGGAAAGCAAGGTAAAACACAATAGAACGGTGTACCTGTACGTTACAGGCATGGTGCCTCCACAAATTGCGATGCCAAGGCTGATCGATCGCAGCGAACGCCAGGCGAGACTGATCATTGAAACCTACGGTTTAAAAACCGGGCAGGTGAAAGAAAAAGAAGCGGATTGTAATGGCTGTATTTTAGCGCAGCTGGTGAATGGCAAAGAAATTGAACCCGGGCAACCTGTAAAAAAAGGAAGCGTTGTGCAACTGGTAGTGGGAAGAAAAGGACATTTTTTTCATGATACCGCCGACAGCAGCGCCGCCGATAACCAAGATCCTGAATGAAAATAAAATCACTCTTCCTCCTTGCAGGTCTGTTCAGCAGTCTGCTACTGGTTTCCCAGGAAGCCCTCCGGCCGCTGAGCGGCAATCTCAATTATCATTACAGCGGTTTGAACGGTGCTCTCAAAACCGAAAGCCCCTCGCACCAGCAGAAACAAATGGCGGGTGGCCTCGAAATTCCTTTTAAAGAAGATTTTTATTACGCCTGCACACAACAGTATCCCGATCAGGCCTTGTGGGCCGATTCTCTTGTTTATGTGAACACCGGTTTTCCGATTGCGCCTCCAAGCATTGGCGTGGCTACCTTCGACGGGCTTAACAAACACGGTTATCCCTACATGCCCACCCTGCTGAACATGAACCTGAGTTATCCCGCCGATACACTGACCTCAGCGCCCATCAACCTGCAGGTGATCCCGTCTATTTCTTATACCTTGTCGCCCATCGACAGTGTGGGCATGATCTTTTACATCCAGGCCCGCGGTTACGGCGATAATCCTGAATCCGGAGACAGCCTGCTGCTTGACTTTTATAAACCAAAACAAAATACATGGACACACAACGTCTGGTTCCAGCGTGGTAACCTCAATTCCAATGTCAACGATTCTGTATTTAAAAAGATCTTTGTGCGCATCGAAGACACGGCCTATTTCCACGAAGGTTTCCGTTTCCGTTTTCGCAACATGGCCACCCCGGTGGGTAATTTTGATCACTGGCACCTCGATTACATTCACCTGAGCCGTGGCATCTTTAAAAACAGCGATCCTTTTGATGACTTGGCCATTACACAGATTCCGAGTCCCCTGCTGAAAGAATATTCAGCCATGCCCTACCAGCATTACATGAGCAGCGAAATGGCTTCCAAAATTTCTGTCCGCATCCGCAACAACCGTGTTGGACCGCCCATCACCATGTCATACGAACACAAAGTATTCACCGCGACAACCAACTCCCTTGTTCACAGTTATCTTGGCGGACCAGTCAACCTGCCTTCATTTGCCACTGCCGGCTACAGCTCGCTCCAGGTGCATTCGCAGCCTACGCTGCAATACAGTTTTGCCGAGAACATGACCGACAGCACAGACTACATCATTAAACATTACCTCTTCCGCTCCGGTTCATCGCAGGGCAGCGAATACAATGTGCCCAATGACACAGTAACACAGTACCAGCGCTTCAGAAACTATTTTGCATTAGACGATGGCAGCGCCGAACAAAGTTATTATGTGAATGCCCCAGGTGCCAGAATAGCCGTAAAGGTAAAACTCAATGCCTACGACACACTCCATTCGCTGCGTGTGTATTTTGATCCCGCAGGCAACATCAATGCGGCAAAAACCCGCTCGTTTCAAATCATCGTTTACAATGGCGATAATTTCGGACCTATGTCTGTAAAACTGCTCGATCCCGTTAAACAAGGCGTAAAGTTTTTCGACAAAGGATTTAAAGGCGTGCCCGAATACAAACTGCAAACACCGCTCGTGCTGGAGCCAGGCACCTATTACATTGGTGTGCAGCAACAGGCCGACGCCCTCCAGATTGGTTTCGACAGAAATTATAATTTTTCGCGCAATACCTATTTCTACGCGAGCACCAGCTGGCAGCAGTCACAGATTGCAGGATCAGTCATGATGCGCCCGGTCTTTGGCAAACGTGTGCCGCCACCTGTCGGCCTCAACGACCTGGAGATGGAAGCAGCGCAGTTTGATCTTTATCCGAATCCGGCCAGCAACAGTTTTATCATTCGTGGCGCTGCCTACGAAGGAACCACATTTGAACTCCACAATGCGATGGGACAGAAATTAAACGAAGGCGTACTAACTGCAACAGAAACTGAGGTCAGCACCAACCAGCTGGCCAACGGCCTTTATGTGCTTGTGATCAGGAACAAAGGCATGGTGGTGTGCCAGAAAAAACTCATCATCCGCAACTGATCTATGACTGAATTTGAAGAGGAGACTGACGAGCTGGGCGGGAATGACGAACAGGCACTTTACGAACACCACAACATCAGGATAGAAAAAGGACAGGTCACCATGCGGCTTGATAAATTTATCATGATCCGCGTGGCCAATACCACCCGCACAAAAGTTCAGAATGCCTGCGATGCCGGATTTGTGCTCGTAAACGGCAAACCTGCCAAATCAAGCTACAAGATCAAACCCCTGGATGAGATCTCCATTGTGCTCACGGTGCCTCCACGCAACGTGGAAGTGTTGCCTGAAAACATCCCGCTGGATATTACATACGAAGACGATTACCTTGCCGTGATCAATAAAAAACCAGGCATGGTGGTGCATCCCGGTTATGGCAATTACACCGGCACCCTGGTGAACGCCCTGGCTTTCCACTTTCAGAACCTGCCTAAAACACGCACACGCCTCAACAACGACCAGTACCTCGAAAGACCAGGTCTTGTGCACCGCATCGATAAAAACACTTCCGGCATCATCATCATTGCCAAAACAGAACTGGCCATGGTGCGCCTCGCCAAAGATTTTTTCGACCGTACGATGGACCGGAAATACCTCGCCATCTGCTGGGGAGATCTGAAACAGGATACGGGCACCATTGTAGGCAACGTGGGCCGTGATCTGAAAAACAGGAAAGTGATGGCTGTATTCCCCGAAGGCAGTGAGCACGGCAAACACGCGGTAACGCATTACAAGGTGCTTGAAAGGTTTGGTTACATCACGCTGGTTGAATGCAAACTCGAAACGGGCCGCACACACCAGATCAGGGTACATTTTAAAAGCATTGGTCATCCCTTGTTTAATGATGGTGAATACGGTGGCGATCAGGTACTGAAAGGACTCAATACTTCAAAATACAAACAGTTTATTCAGAATTGTTTTGATCTGTTGCCGCGTCAGGCGCTCCACGCCAAAACCTTAGGCATCACGCACCCCATAACCAAAGAAAAACTGTTTTTCGACAGCGAGATCCCTGACGACATGCAGGCCGTACTGGCAAAGTGGCGGAAATACATGAAGGACAAAGAACTGGAATAACAGATTTTGCTTCAATCAAAGATCTTTCCAGGATTGAGGATACAATTGGGATCAAACACTTTTTTAATATTGCGCATCAGGTCCAGCTGGTATTCACTGAAAACAATGGGCAGGTAGTCTTTCTGAACCAGACCTATGCCATGCTCTCCGCTGATAGTGCCTCCCAGCGATTTACACAATTGAAAGATCTCCCTGATGCCTTTGGGCAGATCATGCTCCCAGGCTTCGTTGCTCAGATCACCCTTGATGATGTTAACGTGTAAGTTGCCATCGCCCGCGTGTCCGTAACAAACAGAGCTGAAACCGTATTTCTTCCCGATCTCTTTTACGCCTTTTAATAACACCGGCAACTCAGCCCGCGGTACTACAGTATCTTCTTCTTTGTAAACGCTGTTGCTTTTTACGGCCTCTCCTACTTTCCTGCGGATCTTCCACAAGGCATTTTTTTGTTCAGCGCTGTCTGCAAATAAAATCTCTTCGCAATGGTTGTTCTGCATTACCACGCTGATGAGCTCACAGTCTGCCATCAGCGTTTCCTGGTTATTGCCATCTACCTCAACCAGCAGCAAAGCCTGCCATTCGGGCTGGATCTTAAAATTTACATCGCCTGAATATTTGATGCTCCAGTCAATGGCATCGCGCTCCATAAATTCCATGGCACTTGGCGTGATGCCTGCCCTGAAAACCTCTGCCACAGCCTTGCAGGCCTGCTCCGCACTTTTAAACGGAACCAGCATCAGCAGATCGTGCTCGGGCAAAGGAATTAAACGAAACACAATTTTGGTGATAATGCCCAGTGTGCCTTCGCTGCCAACAAACAAATGTGTGAGATTATAACCTGTAGAATATTTGAGTGTGTTGGCCCCGGTCCAGATGATCTCCCCGCTAGGGGTAACCACTTCCAGATTGAGCACGTAATCCCGCGTGGTACCGTACTTCACCGCTTTGGGTCCGCCGCTGCTGTGCGCCACATTGCCACCCAGGCTGCAACTGCCCCAGCTGGCAGGATCGGGTGGATAAAACAAACCCAGCTTTTTTACTTCCTCCTGAAATACATAATTGATCACTCCCGGCTCCACTGTTGCCTGAAGATTACGTTCGTCAATATTCAGGATCCTGTTAAATTTTTCCATACTCAGCACTATTCCGCCCTTAACAGGCAAGGCTCCGCCACTTAGCCCGGTTCCCGCGCCACGTGTCGTCAGCGGAATCTGATGCTCGTTACAAAAAGCGGCCAGCGCGGCCACCTGTTCAACGGTTTGCGGTTTTACCACGGCCTCGGCACGAAACAAAAGGTCTTCGGTCTCATCCTGTCCGTAACGTTCTATCTGCTCCGCGTCCACGCTCAGGTAATCGTTGCCAACAATCTCCCGGAGTTGGTGTAAGGTTATTGACGTGAGTTTGTTATAATTATGATCTGCCATATCCAAATGCTGTTTTTAAAGTTACTAAGTTTGAAGACCATTTTAAATTTTCCTCCCTCAAAATTGTAATTGTGTTTATTAACACGCATACCCATAAGCAGATCTACGACGCTAAGATCGAGCTGGTGAACCTGGACCCCGGTTGCAGCGAAAAACCAAACTATTATTCGTATGGCCTGCATCCCTGGTACATCAACGCCGGCGACTATCATCAGAAACTCGACGAGCTCCGCATCTCGGTTCACGAAAAACGTTGCCTCGCCGTGGGGGAATGCGGACTCGATAAACTCAGCACCGTGCCGATGGACCTGCAGGAGGAAGTGTTTGTTGAACAGATCCGCATCGCGAACCAGATCAAAAAACCGCTGATCATCCATTGTGTTAAGGCGTTTAACGAACTGTTCAATTGTTTGAACCTGAACGATAACGAAATGCCGGTGATCATACACGGTTACAACAACAACGAAAACATTGCGCGTGTGCTTGTTAACGAGGGTTGTTATTTTTCGTTTGGAAAAGCCCTGTTGGGTTATGATTCCAATGCCGCCAAAGCCCTGATCAACGTTGGAAGAAAACGTTTTTTCCTGGAGACCGATGATGCGGATATTTCCATAAAATACATATACCGGAAGGCATCTGAATTGCTGGGAATTGACGAAGAGATCATCCGTGAGCAAATTAAATCTAATTTTGAAACTGTTTTTAAACTGAAATTATAATGGATACAAGCTGGATGGAACGCACCGGCCTGCTGGTGGGCGAAAAAGGAATTGAAAAACTCATCAACGCGCATGGTCTGATAGTTGGCCTCGGCGGTGTGGGATCGTATGCCGCTGAAGCAATCGGCCGCGCTGGCATCGGCAAAATGACCATCATCGACGGCGACACAGTGGATCCAACCAACCGCAACCGTCAGCTTCAGGCGCTCTCATCCACCCACGGGCAAAACAAAGCGCAGCTCATGGCCGAACGGCTGAAACTGATCAACCCCGATGTTGAACTGAACGTGATCGACCAGTTTAAAAATCCGGATGACATGAAAGAATTCATGACTCAGAAATTTTCTTACATCATCGATGCCATCGACAGCATTTCCCCGAAACTCTACCTCCTGCAGACTGCCTACTACAATAACCAGCGCATCATTTCAAGCATGGGCGCCGGCGGCAAAATGGATCCTACAAAAATACAGGTGGTTGATCTGGCTCAAACGCACACCTGCCCCATGGCCCAGTATGTGCGCAAACGTTTGCGGTACATGAATATTTACAAAGGCATTAAATCGGTTTTCAGCACCGAAATTCCCGCTAAGTTTTCAATCATGCGCACAGACGGCAGCAAATACAAAAAATCTGCCTATGGCACCATTTCCTACCTGCCCGCGGCTTTCGGACTTACCTGCGCCTCGGTGGTGATAAGGGACATTGTAGGCTGGAAAGAAGTGAAAACTGGAACAACAAAATAAACATCTGTACTTTTTGAGCACAAAAAAAACCCGCCTTCTGAGACGGGTTTTTGATTGTAAGACTGAACCGTTTAATCAGCGGTTACGGTATAAAAATTATTAAACTCGTTGATAGCGTTTACAACAGCCGGTTCTGAAAAGGTGAATTTATCCAGGTCGGTCCAGATCATGGCCTGATCTTTCATGTACGGTTTTAGTTCTTTTTTATAGAATTTAGTAGAGATCTTCCTCACTTCCTTTAAACCAGCATCTTCACCTTCTGCACGGGTGTCCTGAGCAAAATATTCTGTTTCAACAGCAGGGTAACCATCGATCTTACCGTTAAAACGGTATTTATAAAAGTTCAACCGGCCCTGTGCAATCCGCTCCACATAAATTTCCCCACCATCGTAAGGAATGGCAATAAAATGTCTGTCGCCGAATCCGTAAGCGCGTGCTTTTTTCATGTCAACAGGCATCAATTTTCCGCCTTTGGCTGGCTGAAATTCAAAGGATTTGTAAAAATTGGTGATGTCATCAGGGTTCACGCGGATCTGGCCCCGAACGGTGTCGTTTTTCTTTCCTACATAATACCCGGGCTCTGTGATGGGAGCCATTTTAGGTGCTTTTTTTGGCTGACTCACAGCGGTTAGTGCGGCGCTGATAAAAATCAATGAAAGTAATTTCTTCATGGTGTGTGTATTTATGTTACAACTATAAAATCAAATATATTTATATAATGCGGACCCGCAAAATTTCGAAAAATATTTTTGTGATATTTAAACAAAAAGCCCTGCAAAACAGGGCTTTTTTGTGAGTTTTTATTAAGGCTTTCTTTCCAGCACTTCGTCAATCATGCCGTAGTCCTTGGCTTCCTGGGCTATCATCCAGTAGTCGCGGTCGCTGTCGGCCCACACCTTTTCAAAGGTTTGTCCGCTGTGAAAAGCAATGATGTCGTATAATTCTTTTTTCAGTTTCTGGATCTCGCGAGCGGTGATCTCGATGTCGCTTGCCTGACCTTCTGCTCCGCCCAGAGGCTGGTGAATCATGATGCGCGCGTGTTTTAAGGCTGTACGTTTTCCTTTTGCGCCGGCGCACTGAAGCACTGCTCCCATACTCGCTGCCATCCCTGTACAAATGGTGGCAACATCTGGTTTAATGATCTGCATGGTATCGTAAATGCCAAGGCCCGCGTAAACGCTTCCGCCTGGCGAATTCACATAAATCTGGATGTCTTTTTTCGCATCTACGCTTTCAAGGAAAAGCAGCTGCGCCTGAACAATATTGGCCACCTGGTCGTTGATACCGGTTCCAAGAAAAATGATCCTGTCCATCATGAGACGCGAAAAAACGTCCATCTGGGCCACGTTCAGCGAACGTTCCTCAATAATATAAGGCGTTAAGGAAGATTGTATGCGTGAGGTGTAGCTGTCGTATGTTAAGCTGTTGATGCCTGCATGTTTGGTGGCATATTTTCTGAATTCGTTATTGTCAAACATAAATTTTGTTTTTTAATGATTATCAAATGTAGAAGTTATGTACCCTCTATCAAATACGGTGCTAAATAGTTA
>CAZFCR010000099.1:0-10274 GCA_964517305.1 uncultured Akkermansia sp. | reverse complement strand
GCGTGGAAGGATAGGTCACCATCAAACACGAAAGGTCGTCCTTGTGTTGTTCGGCCTTTGCTTTCAGGTCGGCAAGATCAATGTTCCCTTTGTCGTCGCATTTGGTTACAACGATCTTCATGCCGGCCATGGCGGCGCTGGCAGGATTGGTACCGTGAGCAGAAGAAGGGATGAGCGCGATGTTGCGGTGACCGTTGCCATTGGCAATGTGGTAAGCGCGGATCACCATTAAACCTGCGTATTCGCCCTGGGCACCGGAATTGGGCTGGAAACTCATGCGTGCAAAGCCGGTAATGTCAGAAAGATCTTTGTTCAGTGTTTCGATCAGTTCGGCATAACCGAGGGCCTGATCGGCAGGAACAAAAGGGTGAATGCTCGCGAATTCAGGCCATGTGATGGGCAGCAATTCGGAAGCTGCATTCAGTTTCATGGTGCATGATCCTAAAGAGATCATTGAATGTACGAGCGAAAGATCTTTGTTCTCGAGGCGTTTGATGTAACGCATCATGTCGGTTTCGCTGTGGTAGCTGTTGAATACCGGATGAGTAAGGAAACTTGTTTTACGTTCAGCAAAAGTGCCGCTGATGATGTCTGCAGTTTTGGTATTTTCAGCCTGAACGGTTTTGCCTGCAGCTTCGGCAAAGATTCCGATGATCTCATTCAGGTCATTCTCTTCAACGGTTTGATCAAGCGAAAGTGCCACAAGACCCGCATCAGGGTAACGGAAATTGATCTCTTTTTTCTCTGCGAGCGCACGTACTTTTTTAGCATCCGCTTTGATCACAAGTGTATCAAAGTATAACTTGGTTTCTATTTCAAATCCAAGTCCTTTTAAAGCGCCTGCCAGTCTGGCTGTTGCACTGTGCACACCTCTGGCGATGGCACGGATCCCTTCCTGACCGTGGTATACGGCGTACATGCTGGCCATAATGGCCAACAGCGCCTGCGCTGTACAGATGTTGGAAGTGGCTTTATCTCTCTTAATATGTTGTTCGCGTGTTTGCAGCGCCATGCGCAAAGCCTGGTTGCCTTCTGAATCAACTGAAACACCGATGATGCGGCCCGGGATGAGGCGTTTGTAATCTTCGCGGCAGGCAAAAAACGCGGCGTGCGGACCACCATAACCCAGTGGCACACCAAAACGCTGTGAGTTACCCACCACACAGTCAGCGCCCCATTCGCCCGGAGGCGTGAGCAGCGCGAGCGCAAGCAGGTCGGTAGCCACCGCTACCTGGATGTCTTTTGATTTTGCATCTTTCACCAGAGCGCGGTAATCATTTACTTCACCGTTCATATCAGGATACTGAATGAGCGCGCCGAAGAATGAATCGTCGAACTGGAAGCCCTGGGTTGTTCCCACTACGAGTTCGATGCCATAAGGCACCGCGCGGGTGCGTAACACATCTATGGTTTGCGGGAAAGTGGTATTGCTTACAAAAAATTTAGTGGCGTTGTTTTTTATTTTGTCCTTACTGCGGTTGCTGTAAAACATAAACAATGCTTCAGCGGCTGCAGTAGCTTCATCAAGAAGTGAAGCGTTGGCAATTGGCATGGCCGTGAGGTCCATCACCATGGTCTGGAAATTAAGGATGGCTTCGAGGCGTCCCTGGGCAATTTCTGCCTGGTAAGGCGTGTAAGCTGTGTACCAGCCCGGATTTTCGAGCACGTTGCGCTGGATCACCGAAGGCAGAATGTTCTGGTAATAACCCAGGCCTATGTATGAACGGAATACTTTATTTTTTTTACCGAGTGCCTTGAGGTGTTTGAGGTACTGGTACTCGCTCATGGCAGCGCCAACTTTCAGCGGCTGCTTAAGGCGGATGCCCGCCGGAACGGTTTGATCGATGAGTTCATCGATGGTTGACACTCCGATTTTTTTAAGCATGGCCTTAACCTCCTGCTCACGAGGGCCGTTGTGGCGGCTCACAAATTTGTCCGTAGTCATTGTTTAGGTGGGAATTTTAAGAGCGCAAATTTACGAAAAATAAAGGGATTTCGCATGCAGCGACACCTTCAGAAATTAGTTAAATAAATCTTGAGTGTTTTGGGAAGAGTGGCGAAAAACAAGAAGCGGACAAAACCAGATAGAAACGATTTCGCACTAAGCGGCGATCAGCCTGTCGATGGTGCGGTACAGCTGGTTCATGTTAATAGGCTTTGGAATGAACTCGTTGGCGCCCAGGGTAAGACTGTTGTGGATCAGTGGCTCGGCAGGCAGTCCTGAGATCAGGATAATGGGCATGGCGGGATACAGTTTCTTAAGTGTGCAGGTGAGCGACATGATGGGCGTGTCGGACATGATCACATCGGAGATCACCAGGTCGATCTTGTGATCGGCCAGTACATCGAGCGCTCCCACACCGTTTTTCGCGGAATGAACCTCAAAACCGTGCTTTTTTAAAGCGTGACACATCAGGAAAAGAAACTCGCTGTCGTCGTCTATTACCAGGATATTCATAGTATCTGTTTTCATTATGGTTTATCAATTCTTATACCAAAACTGATGGTGGTTCTGGGGCATTTTATTACCGATACACAGCTTTAACCGTGGAAAAACCGGGAAAAACCGGCTTTAAGTCTGATTTTGTTGAGGTAGCGGGTTATTCAGTATAACGCTCCAAATGCCGTTTAGTTGTTAAAAGTTGAGGAGGTGTCCGTGGCATTTAGGATTTTTTGTAATTTGTTCTTTTTTAGAGAGGGTTCGGCTTTGGGTGAAACGGTGCAATCAATGAGTTAAACAAGCCATCGTTTTATTTTGATTTCCTTGCCTGTATATTAAAACTTTGTACATTCATTTAAAATTTGAACGACCATGAAAATAAAACTATGTACTCTTTTTTTCTGTTTATGCGCCATGTTCATTCACGCGCAAACTGTTACACCGGTTGTGTTATCCAACAATGGCGGCGCAACGCAAACGCCGGGTGGCGGCATTGAGTGGACGATTGGTGAGCCGGTTTCCGACACCTATACTTCGTTCAGCAACATCACCACCATGGGTTTTCATCAGCCGAAGCTGGACATCCGAACCCTGATCACGGAACAGGGCGGCAATGCCGAAGGACTGCTGGTGTTTCCTAATCCGGTGCGTGACGAACTGAACATCAGTTTCAGCGGGATGACCTACGGAAAGTATACCGTGCGTTTAAGTGACGCAGCTGGTAAGATCATCCTTGAAAGCGGCACAGAGGTATCGGCCGGAAATCATACACTCGCTATAAAAGTCAATGAAGTGGCGGCAGGCAATTATTTTCTCACCATCAGCGGTCAGGAGTTCGACCGGACTGTAAAAATCAATAAAGTATATTAAAACAAACCCAACACCATAACATCCAACCTATGAAAAAACAAGTATTATTATTTTCCTTTGTACTGCTGATGGCCGGAGCTGCGTTGGCGCAGGTGCCGCAGGTCATGAAGTACCAGGGTGTTGCGCGGAACGGTTCCGGCGCGCCCCTTAACGGTCAGGCCATTACAGTAAGGCTTACCATCCGCGATCTTACGCCAACCGGTGTAATTGTATTCCGCGAAACACACAACACGTCGACCAATCAGTTTGGTTTGTATAACATTAATCTTGGCCAGGGAACTTTTGTGAGCGGGATCAGCTTTTCGCTCATTCCGTGGGGCACCGGTGCAAAATACATTGAACAGGAAGTTGATTTCGGTTCGGGATACGTTAACATGGGCACATCACAGTTCATGAGCGTACCGTATGCTTTATACGCCGCTAACGGCCCTGTCGGCCCTCCGGGTCCAACCGGCGCTACAGGTCCTGCCGGCCCAACCGGTCCTCAGGGTCCAGTTGGTCCTTCGGGAGGCCCTCCGGGACCTGCCGGTCCTGCCGGTCCAGCTGGTCCTGCCGGTCCTGCTGGTCCTGCCGGTCCTGCCGGTCCAACTGGCCCAACTGGTCCAACCGGTGCTACGGGCCCTGCCGGTCCTGCGGGTCCGCAAGGTTTAACCGGTCCTGCCGGTCCAATGGGTGCGCCGGGAGCTGCGGGTCCTCAAGGTCCTGCCGGTCCTGCGGGTTTAACCGGTCCACAGGGACCACAGGGTATCCAGGGTATTCAGGGTCCTCCGGGTTCAAGCGGTACATCATGGACTTTAACTGCACCATCATTTAATAACCAGGGACAGCTGACTGTTAACGGTACGCCAGGATCTGGTGGTCCGGTTTCAACGAGTTCAGCAGCCTGGATGGTTGGCGGTAACAATGCTGCAGGAACCGGTTCATTTGGTACCACCAGCAACCAGCATGTTGACTATATCACCAACTCGGCAGTACGCGGAAGGATGAGAAACAACGGACAGTTTAACTGGGGCCCGGTTTCACCAACCTACACAGATGCCTTAGTGACCATAGAACCGGCAGGTTCATTTTCACATGCACTGATTAGTGGTGTTACTGGTACGGTAGGAACTGCAGTTGGCGGTATCATTCACACCAACAGCAGCTCCAATCACGCAGCCGTTATTGGTGAATATTGGGGAACAGGTGCCGGTGCCGGCGTTAATGGCCGCTACATGGGTTCAAACAGCAGTTCGTTAACCGCAGGTGTAAGCGGTATTTTCTCAAGCACGTCGGCAGTTAATGGTGGAATAGGGGTTGAAGGTTTTAACGACAACTCTACAGGTACACAAAGAATGGGTGTAATGGGTAGCTACGACGGGAACGCTTATGGTATGGGGGTAATAGGATTGGGTGTTGGCGGCGTGATTCCTTCAGGTAACAACGATTATGGCGTTGTAGGCTGGGTAAGCAACAATACCAATTATAGTGGTTATTTTAATGGAAATCATGTTGTGGCCAATGGCAGTAAGTCCGGATCTGTTCCTACTTCAAAAGGCAATCAGTTATTATATGTAACTGAAAGTCCGGAAATATGGTTTGAAGATATCGGAGGCGGACAACTGGTAAACGGAGAAGCTACAGTGGCACTTGACGCACTGTTCCTTGAAACCGTGGTAATTGACGAGAAACATCCAATGCGTGTTTTTATCCAGATGGAAGGTGAGTCGCAGGAGGTATTTGTTACCAAAGGCACTACTTCTTTTAAAGTAAAAGAACGTAACAGCGGCACTTCAAATGCAGCGTTCTCTTACAGGGTAATGGCCAAACGCGTTCACTTCCAGGATCACCGGTTTGGAAACGATCCGGTTTGGGGTGCAGGTGATACACGTCGTTATTCTTCATATTCAGAGCCGCCAAAAATTGATTACTACGAAAATTTGCAATTGCAGGAACGTAAAAAAAGAGAAGGCGCCAATACACCGATGCCTGAAGGTTTTACACCTGCGAAAGATATCCTGAAGGAAAAAGCAAAACAAGGCAAACTCAAAACCAACTAAAATAAAATTAAAAAGCCCCGGTCCATTTTCGACCGGGGCTTTTTTTATTCAAGAATGATCTTTTTTAAACTGGCGTGTTCGTTCTGTTGCAGCCTTACAAAATAGGCACCTTTGGGTTGCGCGCTGATGTCTATCTCTTTCTGATAGTGCCCCTGGAAATTGTTCAGCGTTTCTTCGTAAACAGATTTTCCTTCCACATTAAAAATGCTGATGACGGTGTTTCCTTTTTCGGGGAGATCAAAACTTAAATTAAACCTGCCGTTACCCGGGTTAGGATAAAAGTTCATGTTGTTAACGGAGAGCCGGTTGTCTGTTTCGCCCGCTACCTTTTTCATCTGTGTTTTTTCGCTGGCCGAGAGATCAGCAATGGCCGATCTTCTGATGATGATCACACGTTCTGATTTTATTTCCGGCGCCTCACTGCCGTTGTTTCTTTCCGCAAGCAGAACATGATCAGCCATAACGCTCATGTCTTTAAAATTTCCTTCTGCATCGTCGAGGACGGTGATGCTGCAGGCTTTACCGGGAAACAGTTTTCTCAGCGCCGCCGTATCTTTGTTTTCTGCCAGCTTTGTCAGCAGCGCGATATCCGGAACCCGGATCTTTGTTATTTCACTGTTTAAAGTCATGTTGTTGTCCGGATCATCAGCGGTGCTGAGGTAAGTCGTGTCGCTCACGGTTTCAACGCCATTGATTTTTTCGATCTTTTTGACCCTCACGGTCATTTGTTTTTTTTCATCCTGTGCGTAACTCATGGTGGATACTGAGAACAGGAACGCGATAAAGACTGGAATTTTCATAATTGTTTTTTTTTATTGGTTGATGGAACAAAATTAGATCCCGCTGCCGCGCTTCCTGGTTAAGGTGCGGTTAAACCCTGTTAAGGAAAAGTTAAAGTAGGAAAACACTACAGGGAATAGTTTTAGATTTGGAAACACAAGATGCGTTTAAGTCCTTATCAACTGATATTTATCCTGCTGAGTTTTTGCCTGCTGGCAATTGTTTTATTACAGGCCATGTGGATCAATACATTTTATTCTGAAAAACAGGATCAATTCAGGAAGGCAGTTTATGAAAGTCTCGACCGGCTGGCGACGCGGCTTTATGAACGCAACAACCTTCAGCTCATTCAACAGTCTATTGATCCGGCAGCACAGGTATTTAGTTTCCGGCGGTCACGTGAATCAGCGTCACAGATTAAAGATGACAGTATGGAGATCATTGGGGCGGCGGCAGAAAAAATGATGGTAGATGTGAAAGAGATGGAAGTTAACATCAATCAAAAATTATCCATTCAAAAAGGCGGAAGGCGGATAGTGATGTTTGACACGGTCGTTGACTCGGGAAAGATCAGCGCGGGAAAAAAACAGGAGCTTGAAAAACTGATGCGCAAGGTGTTTACCGAAATAAAAACGCTTGATGCCGGACTGGTTGAAAAAATTCCAGCGGACACGCTGAGACAAATCATCAGGCGGATTTTGAACTCGAAAGGGATCAATGAGCCATTTGAGTTCGCGCTTGTAAAAAACGGGAAAAAAGAACAAACGCTTGTTCGCTCCAACGGTTTTGACAGCAGCGCGGTATACTACGAGGCGCGTTTGTCGCAGAACAGGCTGATCGACGACAGAAATGTATTGCGTTTACAGTTTCAGGGAGAGAAGCGACACGTATTGCGCAGCATGGGCGGAACACTCGGACTGTCGCTGTTTTTTACATTTGTGATGATAGCAGTGTTTTATTACACCTTACAACTGATCCTGAAACAAAAAAAGATCAGCGACATAAAAAACTATTTTATGAATAACATGACACACGAATTCAAAACGCCACTGGCTACCATTTCTCTCGCGGTAGATGCGCTGAGGAATCCAGTGGTAAAGAACAATCAGGAAAAGTTTGAAGAGTACACACGCATTCTAAAGGAGGAGAACAACAAACTGAACCGGCATGTAGAGTCTGTACTGCAGCTGGCGTTGTTAGATAAAGGGCATTTAAAAATGCGGCGGGAACAAACAGACCTGGTTGCACTGATGAATGCGGCGATTGATCATTTCAAACTACAGATCAGGGAAAAGTCAGCTGAGGTGATATTTGTACAGCAGCATAGTCATGTGTTTTTTAATGCCGATGAAGAACATTTTAAAGCAGTGTTTCACAACCTGATCGATAATGCCTTAAAGTACTGCAGGGGTAAGTGCCACATTAGGGTGAACATGGAACAAACGGAGACGCAGTTACGGATAAGCATACAAGACAAGGGCATTGGCATGGATGAAAAAGAACAGGCCCTGGTGTTTGATAAATTTTACCGCGTTCAGGGTGGCGACCTCCACGACATCAAAGGATTTGGTCTGGGGCTCAGTTATGTGAGGTCGGTTGTTGAAGCACATGGTGGAAATATCCGGCTGAATAGCAGAAAAGGTGAAGGCACTGAATTTATTTTGATTTTTTAAAAACGATGCAACGGCTTTTACTCGTTGAAGACGAAAAAAACTTTGCCATGGTGCTGAGGGATTATCTCGGCATGAATGGATTTAATGTAAGTCTTTGCGAAAACGGAGAGCAGGGCATGCAAACCTTTCGCGAAGGCAGGTTTGATCTTTGTATCCTGGACGTGATGATGCCAAAAAAAGACGGATTTAGTCTGAGCCGCGAGATAAAAGCACTGCGGCCCGACACGCCCATTGTTTTTCTGACAGCCCGGTCTCAACGAGAAGACGTGGTGAAGGGATATCTGTTGGGCGCGGATGATTACATCATAAAACCTTTTGATTCCGAGGTATTGTTGTTAAAGATCAGAGCCATCCTGGCAAGGCAACAGAAGGCGGTTTCGTTTGACCAGTTTATGCATGAGATCGGCAGCTATCATTTTAATGCGCGACTTCGGACTTTGGTCAGGGCGGGAGCACCAACACTTAAGTTGTCGCCGAAAGAAGCGGAGCTGCTGCAACTCTTGTGCGAACACCGCAACGATGTATTGCCACGAACAAAGGCGCTGAAACAGATCTGGAAAGACGATAACTATTTTACGGGCAGAAGTATGGATGTTTACATTGTGAAGCTGCGCAAATACCTTTCCGGAGATCCCGGTGTGAATATTCATAACCTTCATGGTAACGGTTATTGTTTGCGCGTGACAGATCAAAAGGCAGATTAGACATTTCCATTTCCCGCATAATTTTCCATTATCTGGAATAATTGACCGTGTTTGTTTTTGTAAGATACTGATGTTGTGAGTCTTGTATCCAGGCACCCCGCTTGCATGCCTTGATCAAAATCACACAAATGGATAATTATTACAAAGGGCAAAATTCGTTGAACACAAAAGATTTCGGTCTTGTAGTTTTAGCGTTGTTGTTTTCGGTTCTTTCAGTCAATGCGCAATCATTAGCAAATTATACAGTTCAGAGAAACACCGGTGTTGTTTATACTTCTATCGCGCAGACCGGTTCAGCTTTTGCCAACTGGCGCAATACCGGCAATTTTTCCCAGGATGATAACCGCTCGGAGTTGACCGATATTGGATTTGATTTCTGGTACAACGGGGTGCGTTACACCCAGTTCTGTGTATCGACCAATGGTTTTATTGATTTTTCAAGTTCAACAGATAACGGGGCAGCCGATCCCGACGACTTTGGATATGACAACTCATCGTTCACCAGCAGTTTGCCCGGCGCAGGTACCATGCCCGCCATTGCGCCTTTTTATGATGACCTCATGGTTGGCGGTGCCATTGCGCCGTTGAGCAGTTCGGTAAAATATCTGGTAAGCGGCACAGCCCCTTCAAGAACACTCACTGTAGAGTGGATCAATATGACCGTGTTCCAGAATGGAACGCCCTCGCTGAATTTCCAGGTGCAGCTGGTTGAGGGCAGCGGTGTGATCTTTATGAACTATGGATCTATGAATGCAGGGTCATACAATTTTTCATATACAACAGGTTTAAACGGGCCCACTGTTTCACTGGTGCCTCTCAGTTCGCAGTTAAAAACACTTCAGAGTGCCAACAGTAATGTGTTCAGCAACCTGATGCAGAACAACCTGATCACGGTACCGCAGTCGAATTCACAGTACAGGTTTTTTTCTTCCGTTCCTGCAAATGCATCGGGTACTTTAACCGCGGGCGCAGTAACGCAGACAGGCATGACTCTCAACTGGAACAACTGGGCGAACAACGAAACAGGTTATGTGATCTATCAATCTACAGACAATGTAAATTTTAGTTTTGTGCAGCAAACGCCTGCCAACGCCGTTTCATCCTCAGTGAGTGGTCTGTTGCCTTCCACTCTTTATTACTGGCGTGTTTATGCCGTAACCGAAGGCGCTTTGAGCACGGCACTTACTGCCACCCAGGCCACTTCGGGTGCAGGTATAAAAACCAGTGTGAGCAGCGGTAACTGGAACAATGCCAGTTTGTGGGTGCCGGCCGGCGTTCCGGCGGCATCGGACAATGTAATTATTGCATCCGGACACGATGTAGCCGTGAATACCAATGCAAGTTGTAACTCTCTGACCGTCGGCCTGAATGGATCTGCCAGTCTGCGTTTCAGCACCAACACGGCGAGGAGTTTTACTGTGAACGGCAACCTGGTGATTCAATCTTCTGCTTCGCTTCATATTGCCAATTCTTCCAATACCACACACAGCTTAACTGTGGGCGGAGACATCATCAATAACGGTATTCTTAACCTGGCAACAGACGGTAACAGTTTGTGTAACCTGATCTTCAGCAGCAACCGGAACCAGGTGTTCGGCGGCAACGGCGCTTTGAGCAAAGTGAACAGGATGTTCGTTAACAAAAACAATGCAGTTGCCAATGCCGTTGAGATCAGTGCGGGCAGTTTTACCGCCCCTGTCAATTTTTTAAGCTTTAACAGCGGATATTTTAAACTGGAGAATTTATATACGGGCTCCACTACCGCTGC
>CAZFCR010000098.1:0-10287 GCA_964517305.1 uncultured Akkermansia sp. | reverse complement strand
GATGAAGAATAGTGTCCACATAAATAAACCCCGGATGAACTGGCCTTCAATGATGAAATAGCTGCGTTCTGGATTTGGATGTTCCATTGAAGTACGCCGTCGGAGCCATATTTTGCTATAAAACCATCGCCGTTGGACGCATTTAAAGTTTGAGTTCCGAATACTGCTGTTCCTTCAAAGTGCCCTAGAATATAAATGTTTCCAACATCATCTGAAGAGATCTTTGGAGCTGGACTAATTAATTTGATTCTCGTAGACTTCAACCATTCAAATGCCTGGGCCATGCAAGGTTTAGCGATCATATCACCAAAAAAGCAAATGGTTATCAGCAGATATTTGGGTAAAACATGGCGCATCAACCATGATAAACAAATTTCCTGCCAGTGGAACTAATAAGATTTCACACTTTATCTTCTGATAATTGCCTTCACCAAAGCCTATTTTTCATAACGCAGTTCCAAATTATCTTGCACTACAGCCGCATATCTGCAAATACCTATGAGGGGATTTCCTTCCAGCCACAACTCGTCTTTAGTGAGTTTTGTAATAGTAAGATGATAGTTGTAAGAAACATCAGGTGTGTTAATGTAAATTGCGGTTTTATTGTTTTTAAGCAGACAGCCAATGCCGTTAACGGGGGAATAAAGCGTGAATGCGTCGCCGTTGAACTCACTGAATTCAAGTTTCTCGTTATAGATATCCGGAAAATCCCGGACGAGGTCCTGGTCAGCTCGCTTTGCGGCTTTTAAATGCCAGACCCCTGTGAGTCTTTTTTTTACAGTCAACGCAGATGGGAGGGTGTTGTCTTTGTAACGGCAGGATACAAGCAAAAAAAAGAAACATGTAAAAATTCCTGCGGTAAGGGTTCTGATTATTTTGGGTTGCATTACATAATAACATCGGTGTTGCAATATTATTGTGTTTATTTTTTTTTCCAAAAATCGGAAGCCTTTTATCCTCCATCCATACAAAAAATTTACTCCAGATCCTTCACGCCGAGTTTTTTTAAACCATTGATCCCGGCCAGTTGGGTTTGCAGAATTTTTTCATCACCGGCAATTACCAATTTGTATGATTCGGGAACAAAATAACGTTGGATCACTTTCTTCACGTCTTCCATCTTTATTTTTTCTACGTCCTTCAGCAGCTTTTCTCTTTTTTTAAAGTCATAGATCACAGGATTGTAAAATTCTATGATCTCGTCCGGAAATTCAATGGCCATGAGGTGTGTTTTAAAACGTGTGATCTCATTGGTAAATTCTTCCTGCGTAAAACCGCCGTTGTTAAAGTCGTTCAGCGTTTTGTCAAACAGGGCAATGGTATTATTCACTTCTTCCGAACGCACCGAACTACGAACGATCAGAAGATCGGTGTTTTGAGTGTTAAGCGGCATACTGCTGATGTTATAGGTTTTTCCGCCTTTTTCGCGGATCTCCTTAAAAAGAATCTGGTTAAAGATCTGGTTGGCGATCACAAAACTCAGATAATCTTTGTCTTTGATAGAAGGCGCTTTAAAATTCCATTGCAGCGCGGTTTGAGTAGCCGCAGTGCGGTTTGCAAAATAAAGTTCCCTTTTTTTGATCCTGGGCTGGTCGAAAGAAACGCTGTTCAATGAGTTATACGTGGACTGCCAGTTGCCGAAATGTTTTTCGATGAGCCCCAGTACATCTTTATTTTTGAAGTTGCCACAAACAACAATGTGTGTATTCTTCGGAATAAAATTGAACTGGTGAAACTCTTTGATTTTTTCAACGCTCGTAGCTTTCAGCTGATTTTTGTTCAGGTGACGACCGAATGGACTTTCTTTGCCATGGATCACATATCCTGAGTAAATGCTGGCGATCTGGCCAATGTCCATTTTATCAGCTTGGTTGTAGTTGCGGAGAATCGAAAGATGCTGGTCTACCATTTCCTTTTCGAAAAGCGGTTCTTTGATGGCTGCGCTCAGAAGAGTGAGTACTTCGTCAGCGTCCTTGCTCAGCACGTTCGCACTCAGACCAGTGTAATCGTAACCTGCTTCCACATCCACGTCGGCACCAATAGCAAAAAGCCTGTCGTTTTGTTCTTCCATTTTAAAACGGGTGTTTCCTTTTAAGAGCAGGGTGGCCACCATGCTATTATAACCTTGCTGACCGGGAGCTTCATTTTTTTTGCCACTGCCTACCATTACCGAAATGTGCATCGCGTCGATTTTTCCGTATTTCAGAAAATAAACTTTTACACCATTGGCGAGTGTGTGTGTGTTGAGCTCTGGTGTTTGCGCGCCGGAAAAAAGAGGTGCAACAAATAACAATATTAATAGTTTTAAATATTTCATCTTATTCGGTTTCTAAGGGTTTTACATTGATCACCTGAAGGGATTCAGGATCAAAATATTTTCTTGCAATTTTTTCGAGGTCTTTGCTTTTCATTTTCTGATAGGCTTCCCGTGCAGCATCGTACTGCTTGTAGTCGTTATAATAATATTCAGCAAAACCCAGTTGAGCACTGAGTTCACTGTTGGAATAATTGGAAAACTGCCGACGCGTGTCCAGGTTTCGTAAATAGGCCTCGATCTCTTTTTCTTCGATGCCTTCTTTGATAATGCCATTGATCTCTTTCTGGATCTCTTTTTTTACGCGTGCATTGCCCACCTGAGCGTTCATTACCACATCCAGCAACAGAAAATTGCTGTAGAGTCGGTCGGGCTGCTGTGCGCCGCCAACGTCGTATGCGTAATTGGTATTAATGAGTCGTTTTTTAAGGAAGGAATTCTGGTTACTGATCAGTAGTTCTGTGAGCAGATTAAAGGCGTGATAGTCGGGGTGACCCACGGCCGGTGCCGGAATTACGTAGGTGTAGATCTGAACGGGAAAATCCACACTCATCTCAGAGACGGCAATTTTGTGTTTAAAGATATCGGGCTCAGTTTTTTTGATATTTGCCGGGAGCTGTTTGGTGATGACGCCAAAATGTTTTTCGCACCAGTCAAATACTTCTTTGGCTTTAACATTGCCTGTAATAATTACAAAAGCATTGTTAGGACTGTAAAATTTATCGTAAAAATCCTGGCATTGAGCGGTAGTAAAACGTGTGATCTCATCCAGCTTACCAATCACATCCACGGCATAAGGATGGTTTTTAGGATAAAGTGAGGGGTAGCGTTCGTATTCCAGCCGGCCCTGCCAGCGGTTAAACCCAAGTCGGTATTCTTCGCCCACCACTTCGCGTTCGGTATCAAGAATGGTTTGATCCAATTCAAGGTTTGCCATTCGGTCGGCCTCCATCTCTATCATTTGTTCGAGATGGGCGGCAGGGACTTCTTCGTGGTAAACAGTTCTGTCGTAGGTAGTATAGGCATTGATCTGGCCGCCTACCCGGTCAACAATTTTAAACGGTTTGTTCTCGCCATTAAATTTTTTTGATCCGCGGAACATCATGTGTTCAAACAGGTGGGCCATGCCGCGAACCCCGTCCCACTCGTCCTTGCTGCCCACGCGGTACCACACCTGGATCTCCGCCATGTTATTGGTGTTTTTTTCGCACACCACTATCTTCAGCCCGTTCGCGAGGGTTTTGGACTGAATGGGGTATTCTATCGCCCACACACGGGCGG
This sequence comes from uncultured Akkermansia sp., assembly GCA_964517305.1. GTDB lineage: Bacteria > Bacteroidota > Bacteroidia > B-17B0 > Aurantibacillaceae > Aurantibacillus. Next base: position 6,692 of record CAZFCR010000098.1, on the reverse strand, counting down.
AAAGCAATACCAATAATAATAATAGTTTTGTTTTTTTCATTTTATCAGAGTGAAAGGTTGATGCCAATGGTAAATCCTGAATTCAGTTTCTGGTTGTGAGCGTATACGAGGATGTAATCAAATCTGATCACCTTCAGGATCTTTTCAATGCCGAAGTTAAGCTCGTAATAATATTTTAATTCTTTGGTGCTTAAAAAATGCGCGCCGATGACCTCCTGGAAACTGAGTTTTTTTAATAAGGGAATGTTGTTGAGGATCAATCCCCGGAAATGATGCTCGGCATGGGCTTCGGTAAACCAGGTGTTGGTGCTGAACTGGTAATAAGGCAGCAACCGGTAACTGTTCAGGTAGTCGTGTGTGTTCAGCGCAGTCTGGTTACCTAAAAAATGTTTGTAGTCCATAAAATACATACTGCGCGTATTCAGAAAACGGCCGCTCCGGAGCTTGTACCCGAAGTCACCGAACAAACCCAGCCGAACGTTGTCATTGATGCCCGCCCAAATCAGGTCGTAATCGGCTGTTGCCAGCAACGTGGGAATGGCCTTCCTGTATCCGATGGCCAGGCGCGGATATTTACTGCCGCTGATGATTTTCTGGTGCGGCAGGGTATAATATTTTTGTTTAAAACGCAGGTTCAGGATCACATCTGCCGTTAGCGCACGGTTGCTCTGGAAGTCCTCGGGGCTGCCCAGGGCCGGACTGAGGGGATTGTTGCTGGTGAAATATTTGTTTTTGTCGTCCACCAGTTGAAAATAACTAGTATTGCGAAGTGCGTCGCGCTGATAATATGACACCGTGGCATTAAGATAAACGCCATTGGTGAGTTCGCTGTTGTAATTGACCTGCCCGCCGCTTTCCTTAAAGAGTTTCATAAAATTTTCGTTATAAAAAAGTGTGTACGATGAGTTGATCACCGGCGCGATGGGCTCTGCCTTGTTAAATTGTTCAACGATGGATTTTACTTTTACCGAGAACGAAGAAAATTTTTCCGGCTTAAAATAGTTGAAATACGAAAGCTCGCCACCCCACAGTTTATTAGCGAAACCGTAACGGCTCTGGCCCGAAATTTCATATTGCCTGAAGTTTTCAAACGACTTGCGGTAACTGAGCCGGTAACTCAGGTTGAGACCTTCCACTGTATTGTACTGAACACCGTTTGTAACAATGCCGGGCAGCGAAAGCGTGGTTTTTTTCGGCGTGTTGTGGTAGGTGTAACCCATAAAAATATCACGGATCTTTAACTTATTGTTTTTTTTGTCTACCGAATCAATGTATTTGGGTGAATTACGAATTTTAAAAATACTGTCCTTCTCCCGGTAATCGTTGATCTCTTCCTGCGTGAGTGGCACGGCCCGGTGTTGTTCCCAGTAAGCCGAATCTTTTTTGTTGGCGTCTTCTTCCACCTTCAGCACTTCATTCCTGAAAAAACGTTTTGGAAATTCTGGATTGAACTCATATTCCCTGATGTTGGCGTTAAAATAACCGGCACCTTTAAATCCGAAGGCTTTAAAATCAAAACTGAGGTGAAGGGTGGAAGGCATCCAGATGCTGTCGCCCAGCACCGGGGTGTGAAGTTGCCTGATCTGTAAAGTGTCAACAAAATCGATCTTCGCTTCTTTTGTCAGCAGCAGATCGGCGCTTGTGAGTCGCCAGGTGCTGTCTTGAATGTAAATAATTCCGCTGAAGCAAGGGTCCGATTTTCGTTTCTGAACTACTTTGATCTTATACACCGTTTTGTTTTCTTCGGTGATCGTGCCAAGTAAATAATATTTGTAAAACAACATCGCGTTGTCGTGAAGTGGAGAGGTAAAAGGCCGGTCGCTCAGGTTGCCCATCTCAACAAGGTTGTTGTAAAAATTGATCTTCATGTCGCTGAGTTGGTTAAAACTGAACGATTTGTTATCGCCACTTACTTTGCTGCTGAACATGATCTCTTTTTCATCTTCGGGTTTTCGGAAATGGTATTTGCTTTCGCTCTCGCTCAGGTACACCACACCTTTAAGGTCGTTCGTATCTGAAAGGTCGCCGCCGCCAATCTTGATCAGCGCCTCCAGGTTTTTGGGCAGCTGGTTGATCTTTTGTAAACCTTTGATGTAAGCCTTACACGTGTACGATTCAACCTGACCCGCGTAATAACGTCTTTTTTTAATGGCTTTCCTGATAATGGGGTAAGCGGGATCTTCGCCGGCTTTAATTTCTACTTCGTTGAGCGCCACACCTTCCTGCTCGAGTACAACATCCAGCTGTTTATTTGAAGAAAGTTCGACCTTGATTGTTTTTTTTGTATAACCAATGTACTGATAGATCACTTCATAACTCCCCGGGGGAAGTTTAAGGGTATACTGTCCGTTGGCATTGCTGTTGGTGGCGAAGGCATTGCCTTTTACCATGATGGTAGCAAAGGGAAGTGCCTCGTTTTTATCGCTCACCTTGCCGGACAGGATAAATGTTTGTGCCCTTGAGGCGTGAATAAAAATAAATAATAAGAGTGCAAGGGTGAGCCTCTGCATAGGGTGTTTATTTTTACATAAGACGGGTTACGGGTGAGAAAGTTACAACAATTTCCTTATTTTTTTTCAAAGCCGGTAAAGGCGTAGGAAATAATGTTGGCTCCCATCTTAAGCGCTTTTGTTCTGGCTTCTTCGCTGTCGTTATGAACTTCCGCGCTTTCCCAGCCATCGCCGAGGTCACATTCAAAATCGTAAAAACAAACCAAGCGGCCTTCGTATATCAGGCCATATCCGCGCGGAGCAGCATTGTCGTGTTCATGCACCTTTGGCAGACCTTTTGGAAAGTCAAACTTCTGATGATAAATAGGATGGTCAAAAGGCAGCTCAACCAATTCGAGTTCGGGAAATATTTTTTTTAACTGCGACCTGATGAATTTGTCCATGCCGTAATTGTCGCTGATGTGCAGGAAACCTCCGGCCAGCATGTAATTTCTCAGGTTTTCGGCCTCCTGGCTTGAAAAGATCACGTTGCCATGCCCCGTCATGTGTACCAGCGGGTAATTAAAGATCTCGATGCTTCCGGCGTCCACCAGGGCCTGCTCCGGGTGAATATTGGTTTTCTGATTGAGGTTTGAAAATTTAATAAGGTTAGGAAGCGAGGTTTCAAGATTCGCGTACCAGTCGCCACCGCCATTGTATTTGAGTAAGGCAATCTGGTAAGATTGCGCGCCGGCAAACAATAACATATTCATGAACAGTATAAAAGCAGTCGTTTTTATAGTCTTGGCGCGGAATCTCATGTTTTAAATTTACGCATTTTTATAAAATCCTGTAAGCGCGATGGCTTGCACGGCTTCGGTTACATCATGCACGCGAAGTATGGAAGCTCCGTTCAGCAGGGCGATGGTGTGCAGCACCGTGGTGCCGTTAAGCGCCGTAACCGGGTTGGTGCCAATCACTTTATTGATCATGCTTTTCCTGGATACACCTGCGAGCACAGGATAGCCAATATCGCGCAGTTCTTCCATTCCTTTTAGCAGCTGGTAATTGTTTTCCAGACTTTTGCCAAAACCAAAACCCGGGTCAATGATGATTTTATTAAATCCCAGGCTTTCGAGTTGTTTTGTTTTTCCGGCCATTTTAGCGCGCACAGATTTCACCACGTCTTCATAAGGGGCGTTGTGCGTCATTGTTTGCGGATTACCGTCCATGTGCATCATGATGTAGGGAAGATTGAGCCGCGTTATGGTGGAAAACATATCGGGATCAAGATCGCCGCCACTGATGTCGTTAATGATGTCGGCCCCTTCGGCCACACTTTTTTCAGCAACTCCCGCGTGCCACGTGTCCACACTGATGAGGGTATCGGGAAATCGTTTACGGATCAGGGGCAAAATGGTTTTTAATCTTTGCCATTCTTCGTCGGCAGAGATCAGTGCAGCGTTGGGCCTCGACGATGCCGCGCCGATATCCAGAATGTGGGCGCCGAGCCTTACTTTTTCTTCCGCATCACGGAGAATGTCATCTGGCTCGCTGTATTTGCCGCCGTCATAAAAACTGTCGGGCGTAACATTGATGATGGCCATCACGAGCGGCTGCCCGAAATCCATCATTTTGCCGCTACACGAATATTGTATTGCGGGATTTTCGTTACTTTTAGTGCTCATAATTTATGCAAACCACATCTCAACAGTACGACGCTGCCATTTCATTGTGCAAAGATATCTTTTTAAAGAAAATGAAAGATTATGGCACAGCCTGGAGAAACCTGCGACCACGGTCGCTTACCGACCAGATCTTTATTAAAGCACAGCGCATCAAAAGCATTGAGCAGAAAGGCATGCAAAAGGTGGGCGACGATATCCGCGGCGAATACATTGCCATTGTGAACTATTGCGCTATCGCCCTCATCCAGCTTGAACTGGCCAACGATTCGCGTATCGACCTTCCCTACGATGAGGTAGAGGATCTGTATGTAAAATACATTTCGCTTACTAAAAAACTGATGGAAGATAAGAACCATGATTACGGTGAAGCCTGGCGCGACATGCGCATGGAATCTCTTACCGATTTGATCCTCATGAAGATCTTCCGTGTGAAACAAATTGAAGATAACAACGGCCGCACCATCATCAGCGAGGGTGTTGATGCCAATTATATGGACATGATTAATTACGCGGTGTTCGCGCTCATAAAAATGAATTAGAAATCTGATTGTTAAGTTCAATACATTAATCACACAAGCCCACACAACATGAAAAAATTCTTCGATTCAAAAATTTTCCGGTTCATCTGGTCGGCGGCACTCGCCGTGTTACTGTTCATGGTTTGTCCACCCTGTTTCAGTAAAACCACGCTCATCATCATTCTTGGTATTTTATTTGTGCTGATCAACGCGGCCGACTACATTGCTAAATTAACCTGGCTTACGCACTTAGCAAGGATCCTGGTTGGCGGATTGTTTATTTTTTCAGGATTTATAAAAGCCAATGATCCGCTTGGCTTCAGTTATAAACTGAAAGAATATTTTGAAGTTTTCCAGGCCGATACAGGAATGGGTATTTTTGAATCATTTGCGCACATTGCTCTGCCCCTGGCTATTCTCATCTGCGCCAGCGAGATCATACTGGGCGTGATGCTGCTCATTGGTTACCGTCCCAACTTAACACTGGGTCTGCTTTTCGCGCAGATCGCGTTTTTTACTTTTCTTACTTTTTATTCCGCCTGTTATAACAAGGTAACGCACTGCGGTTGTTTTGGCGATTTCCTTCCTCTCAAACCATGGGAGAGTTTCTGGAAAGACGTGGTCTTGCTTGTTCTTATTACCCTGTTATTCGCAGGCAAAAAAAATATTGGACCTGTTTTTTCACCAATGATTGTGAGCACTTTATTTATGCTTGGTATTGTTTTTTCATTCGCATTCCCGATCTACACTTACCGCAACCTGCCCATTTTTGATTTCAGGGCGTACGCGCCGGGACTGAATATTAAAGATGGTATGCAGCCTGGACCGGGGTATAAACCGGCCGTGGTGGGGACTTTGTTTAAGTATGAGAACCTCAAAACAGGTGAGATGAAAGAATTCAACGAAAGCAACATGCCATGGGAAGATACCCTCACATGGAAATATGTGGACCGCGTTGGCACGTACGAAAAGGAACCTGAACAGGGCACACCGGCTAAGATCACTGATTTTAATGTAACGTCTCTTAACGGCGATAATCTCACCGATTCTCTGCTGAATGAAAAAAAGTACAGTTTCTGGCTCATCATGCACGAACTTAAGTCTGCTGAAGACGATGAAACGCTGATGGCCCAGATCAATGATTTTTATAAACTGGCAACCCAGGAAGGTTATACATTTATCGCACTCACAGCGAGCGGGGCGAAAGAGATCGATGATTTTAAACACCTGCACAACGCGTTGTATGATTTTGCCACCGTAGATAACATTGTTTTAAAAACCATGATCCGCAGCAATCCCGGACTCATGCTGATGAAAAACGGGACTGTGGTAGCCAACTGGCACCATCACAATTTTCCATCCTTTGGCGATGTAAAACAGAAGCTGATGAAATAGTTTAAAAACCCCGGTCTTTTTAGCACCGGGTTTTTTTTGTTATTTTTATTCCAATGAAAAATGGTCTGTTATCAATAGCACTGTTTTTCCTCAGTCACCCGGCGCGTACCCAAACCGATTCCATTGGTTCTGCCGGCATGGCAGCACGATTATACGGGGAAAAAAATTACAAAGCCGCACGCGATGCCTACGGTATGGCTATCAAAGAGCAGCCGGCCAGGGCGAGGTTGTATTTCCAGAGGGGACTAACGAGTTATGCCTTAAAAGAAGACGCGACGGCCCGGACCGATTTTGCTACTGCCATCAAAAAGGGGCTGAATTCCTACGAGGTTTATTATTATCGGGCCCTGTGCAGTTTTTTTCTAAAAGAATACAGAAAGGCCATTGTTGATTTTGACTCAGCGCTTGCACGGCGTAAGTATTTTGCTGAGGCTTATGTTTACCGTGGTGCCGCGCATTTTTATCTGGGTAACGACAGGGCTTGTGTGGTAGATGAGAGCTGGGCGCAATCCATCAATAAAAAAAACCCGGTCTCGTATTATTACAGCGCCATGGCCCGCATGCAGATGAAAGATTTTAAAAGGGCGGAAATGGATTTTACGAGTGCTATCGGTTTAAAACCAGGCTGCGAAAATTATTACGGCCGGGCTTTGCTTCGTCAG
>CAZFCR010000097.1:6156-10302 GCA_964517305.1 uncultured Akkermansia sp. | reverse complement strand
AGGCAAACTGATTAAAATGGCGTTTGAGTGGCGTGCTAACGGGATATCGTACGACAGTATTATCCTTAGTCTGAAAGATCGCGGCTTGAAAATGCCCAAGCAAACACTTACAGATATTTTCAGGAACCCGTTTTATTGTGGAATGATGTCTCACAATCTTTTGAACGGTGAGATAGTAAAAGGCAACCATCCAGCTTTGATCACTGAAGACCTTTTTTTAAGAGCCAATGAAAAGCAAAAAACACAGGGATATAAAACTAACCCGGTAAATGATAATCTGCCGCTTAAAATTTTTCTAAAAGATGCTGAAAGCCTAGCTCCCTTTACAGGGTATCTAGTAAAGAAGAAGGGTCTGTTTTATTACAAGGTGAATAAGGTCGGGGTTAAAATAAATCGAAGTGCTAAAATGATGCATGAGAAATTTAAAGAGCACCTTCAGTTATATACGATTGATCCTCTTCATGTCGAACCACTAAAAAAACAATTGCATTACACTTGGGAGAATTTAACTGAACAATGCAGTGGTGACAAAAAGGCGCTAAGTCTAAAATTAAAAGAAGTAGAGGAAGATATTTATAACGTAAGAAAGCGCTATGCAATAGGAAAAGTTATGGAGTCTGTTTACCTCGAATTTTCAGCCGAATTAGCTATCGCTAAAAAGAATATTCAGGAAGAACTGCAAAAACTGGAAGATAGATTATCGAACCCAGCAGAATTGATAAATGATGTTTGTTATATGGCGGCAAACCTAGCAGCAGTATGGGAATCGTGGAATTACGTGGATAAGCAAATCTTCCAAAATGTCCTTTTTCCCGACGGTTTACTATATGATGCCAAAAATGACATTTATCGAACCCAAAAAATAAATTCGGTGTTCGCCTACACTGCCCATTTGTCGCGGGATTTGCTAAAAAACAAAAGCCGTTTTCCTCATAATTTCTTAGAGAAAAACGGCTCAGTACCCCGAGCCGGACTCGAACCGGCAAGTCAGTGAAGACAGTGGTGTTTGAGACCACCGCGTCTACCAATTCCGCCATCGGGGCATTTTGTTGGGCTGGCAAAGCTATGCTTTGTTTTATAAAAAAACAAACAAAATCAAATATCTGCGAGGATTTCTCCCATCACCTTCTCTGGTAAAGGAAGGAGTTGGCGGAACGGTACCTCAGCGTTAATTCCAATCCGCCGCGGCGGCGCGAAGCGCCTGACAGGTTCGAGGTTTGAATGTCATAACTCAGGCCAATGGCATAGTTCTCTTTGAACTCAAGTAAAAACAACAATATAAGCGCGTCGTTGTTCCTGTAATAAGCACCCATGCCTAATGTAGTGCGTTTTACGAAGCCGGTGTATTTGGTGTCGCCCGTGGTGTAATATTTATAAAGCGCACCCGCGATCAACTCGGTCGACTGTCCCTGCATCTGATAAATAAACGAAGGGGCAATGGCCATAAAATCATTCAGACTGATCAGCACATCGCCATGAGCCACATATTTCATTAACAAACTGGCTTTGCTCGGATCGATAAAATTTTGCGGGGGTTGTGTCACATGGTAAGCCGATGCACCGATTTTTCCCTTGATCTCGCGGTGGGACACAAACGTACGCTCGTCCTGACCAAACGACCAGAGTAAGCCACCGGCAACATCAATGTATCGGAACGAATGCGCGTCGAGCAATTCCCTCGAGTCCATATTGCTGTCGTAACCCAATCCGTTGTATTGATTTGGAAAAACATAATTACTGTATTCGAGTTTTCGCTGAACGTAAGCGCCCTGCAGACCAACCGACAAAAAGCTGCGTTTGCCCGTTGGTACAAAAGTAGAAATGGTAAGGTTAAGTTGTGTGAGTCCGAGCAGCCCGTCTCCCGCCCTGTCGCGATAAACAGCGAGTCCGCCGCCCAACAATCCCTGTTCCCTGTCGCGCGCGTAACCAAATTTGCCCGCGCGTTTCCGTTTGCCGGTGGTACGCATGTCAACAGAAGCGCCCATGGTTTTGTATGGCGAAGTAACGCTCCGCCATTGGTTTTTGTAAACGGTGGATGCTCTGACATAACCATTGGCGCCTGCAAGAGCGGGATTCACCAATGCGGGATTTTCGTTGAACTGCGAAAAATGCAGATCCTGTGACCTGAGGAAAAAAAATCCTGTCACAAAAAAAACAGTGAGTGTCTGTGTGATCCGGTCCATCATCTGATAAGCGTTATGTTACCCGATTTGGTGATCGGCGGTTCGTTATTAAATGAAGCGGTGATGTAATACACAAAAACTTCAGTGTTCAACTCCTGTCCGTTGAACTTTCCGTCCCAGCAGAAAGAAGGATTGGCAGACTCAAATACCACCGCGCCCCAGCGGTCAAAGATCTTGATGTTGAAACTGGTAGAACACCGGCTCCAGCCCTGGAGACAAAAACGGTCGTTGTTCTGATCGCCATTGGGGGTAAACGCATTGGGAACCGTTAGATCACCCTGATTGTAACAGATCACGTCAACCTCAATACAGGCACTGGCATAACAGCCATCCACGATCGCGCCAACACAATATTTGGTATCATCAACAGGTGACGCAGAAGGGTCTTCGCATTTGATACAGCTGAGCCCGATTGGCGGCTCCCAGGTATAATCCGAACCTCCACTTACGTCTAGTGTTACCGAATTTCCTTCTATCACACTGACTTTCTGCGCGAGCTGAAGGTTGGGTGATGGTTTCACAACGATCATGGTAGATTGGGTACCGCTGGCTGTACAGCCTTTTGCAGCCAGATTATAGGAGATGAGGTAAGTGCCGGGTTGAGACCCGTTCAGATTAACAATGCCGGTTAATGAATCCACGGTAAGCGTGCCCAAAGAGAAATCGTCGCCGCTTGAAGTAAAAATACCTCCGTAATTAAAAGTACCATTGTACAGCACGCTTAATGTGCCGCCATTGGTGCAGACCGGCGAGGCGTAAAAAAAGTTCACGCTGGGAATCACAATGTTTGAAACCATTACCATGGCCGTAGCTGAAGAAATACAGACGCCATTATCAGCCCTTACCGTGTAAACCGTATTGGCAGTCGGATACACCTCTACCGAATCGGCTATCACACCATTGTGTGTCCACGTGTAGGTTAATGAAGCCGATGGAACGGCAGTGGCCACCAATGTTGCACCTACTCCCTGACAGGTGGTTGCGCTGTTTACCGAAATACTTGCAGAAGGTACTATCTGAACGGTGGCGGCAATGGGCGGACTGGTAATACAACCACAAACAGGTAAGGAATAGGTCACCAGATAAGTTCCGGGCGAAGATGAAGCGGCAAAAATATTGCCTGTTGCCGGGTTTACACTCAAACCAGGCGTTGAGAGAAAAGTACCACCTGTTACAAAATTCGGGGAAAGTTGCGGGGAAACAGTGCCGGCACTGGTGCACACAGAACTTGTATAAGAAAAACTCTGACCGGCCAAAGTGGGCGAGGCTACAAAACGTGCAATAAATCCATCGGCAAGTCCTGAATTGAATGGATTAAAATACGCACCACCACCAGGATCCGTGAGCGGATAACTGGAGGGTGTGGGCGCATTAAACGCACCCGCGGCCACAAAAAGATGATCATTGGTATTTACAGCCAGAGGGCCGAATTGTTCGGTTCCGTCTCCGCCCAGAAAAGTAGACCAGGTAAGCGCACCATTGTTCGTGAACCTTGCCAGACAAAGGTCAGGAGAACTTCCGGCGCGAACGTTGTCAAAAAAACCGCCATCACAAGGCACCTGAAACTGAATGTTATTACTTTGCGTGATAAAACCAGCATAAAGATTACCGCAACCGTCAACGGCCAAATTATCAGTCGTACCCATAGACTCTAAGCCGGTTCCACCATAACAGGTGCCCCATAAGCGTGTACCTGTATTATCGAACTTAAGAATAAACAGGTCGTTGCCGAGTCCTGAAGCCTGATAATAGGTACCTGCATTCTGAAGCGGGAAATTGGGAGAGTTGGTGATGCCGCTCACAAATACGTTTCCAGCCGCGTCGCACACAACAGTGTTTCCGTATTCGCTGCCCGTAGAGCCGTAAAATGTTGACCAGGCCAATTGATTATTGGAAAGGAATTTACAAAAACAGTGGACGGATTGGACGGTCGATCAGGCGTGAAATCAGGGTTTCTTGCTCT
>CAZFCR010000097.1:0-6146 GCA_964517305.1 uncultured Akkermansia sp. | reverse complement strand
TTTACAAATAAAAGCCTCCTGGCCTCCTGCGCCCTGCGCCTGGTAATAGGTAGATCCGCCGGCGTTAACCAATGGCAAAGTACAGGTGGAGGCGGCACTTCCTGTGATAAACACATTGCTGCCATCAGTGGCGATTGAATTTCCGGCCACACCCACGCTTCCGAAATAAGTAGCCCAGATCCGCTGTCCGAAAGTTGTAAATTTCAACACAAAAGCACTTTCAAAATTGGCCACCGTACTTCCCTGAAAAAAAGAGGCGCCTGCAGATTGCAGGGGAAAATTGCCTGAACGTGTTACGCCTGTTACCCACAAATTACCGTTGTTGTCGATCACCAGTCCGTTAATGCTTTCTGTGGCGCCATCCTGACCACCATAATAAGTGGCCCATTGCCTTGCGCCCTGGTTATCAAACTTGAGGATAAATCCATCCATAAAAACATTGGACCCCTGGAAAAAATTGCCATTGTTTTGCAGGGGAAAATCCTGCGAAGCCGTGTTTCCACCCACAAAGATATCGCCTGCTGCATTTACGTCGATAGTGGTAGCCATGTCCATACCACCTCCGCCATAATAAGTTGACCATACCAGCGTGCCAAGATTGTCGAACTTTACAATCTGAACATCGGTGGCCCCGCCCGTACCCCCTATTGTTCCCTGAAAAAAAGAACCTGCATCCTGCACAGGAAAATCAACACTTTGAGTAGAGCCGGTGATAAATAAGTTGTTGGCATTATCGGTTACTGCAGATGTAAAGACATCGTCGGAGGATCCTCCAAAAAAAGTTCCCCAGATAAGTTGCGGATCTATCACAAGGGCTTGTGAATGCCTGTATGGATTTGTTTTGGTTCCCAGTAAAAACCGGACGCGAGTTTCAGAACATTGCTCTTTTTTTTGCGCCGGAGAAAGTATAAAACTGCTGGCCACGGCCATCCGGCTGTTTTGCAGATATGACACGGGCGCCTTCTCAGTTAATGAAGCAAAAACACTTTCAATTTTCAGATCGCCTGATTTGTTTTTCTCCAGCAAAGGAATGCTTCGGTACAACAGGCTGATCTGTTTCGGATCGGCACCCGGTTTTAATATAAAATCATATTTTAATCCCTTTTCACCGGAATTGTAGAGCAGCCAGTCAATTCCGGGATACACATCGCTGACGAGCACCTGTTCAAACTGTTTTACGTGCCTGATGCCATCCGGACAATGCGGATAAAAATAATTTTTTTCCCCGGGAGCGCTTTTTTCGCCGACCGCTTTTTCTTTAAGGATGTTTGCTCCTTCGAGCTGCATCTCCATCTTCTCCCAGCGCAGACCGTTTTTTCCCAGACTGCTGTCTTTGGTGTAAAATACGTAAGTAAGCCCTCTGGTGGTCAGGTACACATCCAGTCCTGGGGTGTTTATTGTAAAAAGCACCTCATTAGCGACCTTGCCGGCCATGTTTTTCACCTGGCCGCGGTTCTCAACAAACCATACCGGTATTTTTTTATTGCGTGGAAAAGGAGCCGATGCCCTTGTGGTAAAACACAGGCCAATAAAAGCGATGGCGAAGAGCAGGCTCCTGGTCATTGGGAAAAGGTGTGGATTCCCGCATGTATGCTGATGCTGGTACATTAATGTGTTATGGTAAATATAATAATTTATTTAAATCGATTCTCAACGCTCATTGTCAGGCAGATATTACGACAAAATACACAAAGCACCGGGAATACCGAAAAAAGATACAATGTTGAAAAATACCTTGCTTCTGTAACCTTTCAACGAGGCAGCGCGTATAAGAGCGCACAAAGTGCCGAATTTTGCCATTGCAGATTTAGAGTATGAACAAAACTATTTACGTTTTTTTATTGATGCTGCTTATTTCAGGCGAGGCGCTGGCTCACCGGGCTAAACCGGATACGAGCCTTTGTCTGGAACTGGAAGGCCGTGTGGAAAACGCGCACGAGGGCGATTCTGATTGCAAGGTAGAACTGATCGTTGACGACAAAGTAGTGGATTCGGTCGTGCTGACCGGTTTTAAAACAAAGTTCCGCTTTAACCTGAAAAGAAACTGCCACTATACGCTGCGGCTTTCCAAACCGGGTTATATATCGCGCGATATTTGTGTACACACCCGCATTTCGGCCCAATACAGAGATACCTATAAATTTATATTTGAGACAAAACTTCTTCCAGTGCGTGAAAAAACAGCGCCACACGCGGTGGACAATGGTTTTCCTGTGGCCAAGATCTATTTCCATGAAAAAAAGGGCTGTTTTTACTACAGCAAGAACTACAACATGGCGCATAAACGCGACCTCTGTAATTCAGGAAGCTAAAAAAAGACCATCCTTTCGAGATGGCCTTTTCTGATCAAACTTTGTTTTAATACCGTTTGTTTCTTACCTCCGGGCGACGTGACCGCTGACCTCTGCGGTAATCATCTTCATTGTCGATGCCTCTGTTACCACGCGCTTCCTGCTTGTCAATGTACGATCGCTCGTGATCGTTGTAAGGCGCACCCTGTCCGTACGAAGGATAACTTTCGTAATAATTATAATCGTAGCGGTGATCGTTGTTAACACCCTTTCTGAATCCGTATGAATAATCGTGATATCCCCTTTCTTCACCATGACGGTGCCAGCGTTCGAAATCGCTCATGAACTCCGAATTTTCATTGCCGTAGCCCGAAGCCTCTCCGCGGCGCAGTTCGTGCCGGTCGTTATTGCCATAATTAAACTCCGGCACATAACGCTGATCACCTGTGCCGTATTGTTCTTCGTCGCGCGCAGGCATGTCCCAGTAATTTTCACGGTCATAATCGCGGCTGGTAAAACCACGCGGACGTTCGTAATTAGGTTCGTATCGCGATTCGTCAGAATAAGCACCTCCTTCGTTTCGGCTGTAAGCATTTGTGTTGTCTTCGCCACGGCGAAAGTTGCGGCCTCTTGTTGGTTTATCGTTTGTTCTCATGTTTGATATGTTTTTAGTGATTAAATATTTCAGGAGTATAAAAACACCTTACCATCTTTTTCACGGAGGAGATAGGTGTTGATCTTATCACGCGCCGGACCGGTTTTTACCGCTCCGGTTTTTACATCAAATTGTGTCCCGTGCCAGGGGCATTGCACGGTGCCGCAAATTAAAGTGCCTGCCGCCAGCGAACCACCCCGGTGCGAACAACGGTCGTCGAAAGCCACGTAACCTTCTTCCGTGCGCGCCAGCACAATTCTGCGGCCATCAATGTGCAGCAATTTCATCTGATCCTTTTCAAGTTCATCAACGTGCGCTACTTCAACAGCACTGCCGGCAACGGTCCTGAATTTCGCTTCCTTTAACATGCCTTTATTAGCAAAACGGTTTACCACCCCGATCTGATTTCTGAACACCAGTGTGCCGCCCATCCATCCCGCGATACAGAGCAGAATAAAAGCGGCCGTTTCAAGCCCCACAAAAAGCCAAACAGGATGCGGCCCCCGGCCAAAAAACGAAACAACAAAACAAAGTGTTACCAGTACATTCAACATGCCGTGAGTGGCTGCTCGCTTTTTTGCCGAGCTGGCCGGAGGCACGGTAAAAATATAGTCGATGGTTCCGGCAACCGCCGCTAATACGGCCCCAATGATGCCTGCCCCTGCCAGGTATTTTCCAAAAAGCCACCAAACTTGTTTGTGAAGAAGCAGCGCAGTGACATCTGTGACAAAAGCCCCTGTAAAAAAAGCGATGGGAAAAACTACCAGCGCGGGGTGAATAGGATGTGTTTTGATACTTGCCTTGCTTTGCATAATGTTTAAATCACATTGTAAAAAAACATGCCGGGGATGTTTTTACTGCTTTTTTGATCGCAAACAGCTATCCAATGAGCGGCTTGACCGAAAATAAGCGGACCCGGGGCTTCTTCCTTCTAATTTTGATCAAAACAAAACGATCCGCATATGATGAACAGCCAGATTAACTCGATCCTACTGATAGATGATGACCAGGATGACAAATATTTTTTTGCCACAGCGCTTGAGGAAGTTGATCCGAATGTGAGCCTCTCCACAGCCGCCGAAGGTCAGGAAGCGCTTGACAAGCTGCGCTACATGAAACCAGACCTGATCTTACTCGATCTTGTAATGCCCGGCATGAATGGCGTTGGTTTTTTAAAAGCCATCAAAAAAAACAAAGATCTTTCAGGAATACCAGTAATTGTTTACACCACCGACCTCAGCATTTTTGAAGAAGAAGAAGTTTTATCGCTTGGCGCGGTTCAGGTGTACATTAAACCACTTGATTTTGAAAGCACGCTTGAAACCATTCATCACCTTTTAAACACCACGTTTTACCGCAAAAGCGCTTAATAAATGTTGAATTTTTTCCCTGAAGTGTGGAATAAAAATTAAATGTCATGAAACATCTCAAACAATTTATACCGGTAGTGATCGCGTTTTTATTGCTGATCTCCGCAGAAGTTTTTGGTCAAAACAACGCCGACTCTTCACAGGCTTATATGGACCGCTATTATAAAATAAGGGACAGTTATAAAAACATGGAAGAAGCCTACGGCCCTTTTGCAGCTTCCAATTATTCGCTGGAAGAATTTTTTAAACGTTATTATGCGTTTAAAGACGCTTACACTGCTCTTCCCAAGTACCAGGCACAGTTTGCAGCCAGCAAACACACGCCGGAAGAGTTTGAAAGAAAATATTACGAGATCAAAAAAGTTTATCCTGACATGTACGGTCCGCATGGCGACTATGCAGGCTGCCAGCATAACCTGCAGGAATTTGTAACCAGGTACAACGAGATCAAGGCAGCTTATCCGAAACTTAAAAAATGCCGCGGTGCCTACGCTGCCAGCAATCAGAAACTCGAAGAATTTATTAAACGTTATTACGCCATCAAAGAAGCGTATCCCAAATTAAAAGAGCTTCACAACGATTACGCCGCGAGTACCAAAAAATTGGACAGTGCCGCAACCGCCTCCAATTAAAATTATTTTCTTTCGAGCCAGCGATCAACAGAATATTTACCGCCACCGGTGGTAAACAGTACAAAAAACACAATAAGATACAGCATTGCCATTTCCTGTTTTGCAAAACCGTCGGCTTTGTGAACAATGAATGCCGCCACGGCCATGGTGATCATCAGGGGAATGGTAGCCGGCCTTGTAAACAAGCCCAGAATAATCAGCACCGCGCAGATCACTTCAGCGAAAACTGTAAGAACCAGACTTGGAACCGGTCCGATGTTAAGCGGGTCGCCAAAACTCATTGGCCCGTCGCCCATGAACTTCATTAATTTGGGTGTACCGTGAGTCAGCATGGTGAGTCCTATTAAAATTCGCACGATCAGGATTGAAAGGTTCAGAAAATATGGATTAATGGCAGTTGAACAGAATCTTTTCATAGCGCGCGAAATTACAAATAAAAACCACTCTTGCAGCATCATTGGTGCACACATCGTTGGTTTCTTTTACGCTGGTATCAAATTTACAGCAAACATCAAAAAACAAAATGAGTTCTGCATTTGTAAAAGAAGGCGACGACATGTGGCTGCACGATATCGCGCCTACTATGGACACGCTGATCAATTATCTGACCAAAGAAAACGGTGGCATCCGCATTACCGAGCGGGAAACAGTGTACAGCGAAACACACGGCACCGAAATACACAAAATGAGCGATGGCTTCTCTTACGCCATCAGGGATAACAAGTGGGTGAATATAGATTGAAGCGACTGGTGTCAAATCCCGCTTGACGGCCATAAACGCGCTTTGAACGAAAATACGGATAACGAAAAACTCACCTCATTAACTTTGTTTGTTAAGAACCAAAAAGATCATGAACATTTTATTGATAGAAGACGACCGTTCCACCATGAAGGCTGTAAAATTTGCGCTCAATCAGAAAGGTCATAAAGTAGTACTCGCTTCCAACGAAGCCAACGCCTTTAAACAGCTGAAAGAAAACGAGGTCGACATGATCGTCTCCGACGTGAATCTTCCGGCAAGCGCGCCGATTACCGACCTTGTGTGGAAATTAAAATCAGAATATAAACACCTACCGATTGTGCTCATTTCTTCGATACTTGATAATCCTCTGATCGATGAATCGCTGATACAGGGTGCCGATGCGTTTATTCCAAAACCCATCGACTTCGAACTGCTTACCACGGTGGTTGAAAGACT
>CAZFCR010000096.1:0-10307 GCA_964517305.1 uncultured Akkermansia sp. | reverse complement strand
ATCTTTTACCTCACCGGTTAAAACACCACCCTGGATAGCAGCGCCAAGAGCAACCACTTCATCAGGATTCACACTTTTGTTCGGCGCTTTTCCAAAGAACTTTTCAACTGCTGACTGGATCGCAGGGATACGGGTTGAACCGCCCACGAGGATCACTTCGTTGATATCTGAAGGAGACAGACCTGCGTTTTTCAAAGCTGAACGGCAAGGATCGATGGTCCTCTGGATGAGGCTATCTGCAAGCTGTTCAAATTTAGCGCGGGTTAATGTTTTTACAAGGTGTTTTGGAATGCCGTTCACAGGCATGATGTAAGGCAGGTTAATTTCGGTACTGGTGGAGTTCGACAATTCGATCTTCGCTTTTTCAGCACCTTCTTTTAAACGTTGCAGGGCCATTGGGTCCTGACGGATATCCAGACCTTCATCTTTTTTAAATTCGTCGGCCAGCCAGTCAATGATCACCTGGTCAAAATCGTCACCACCGAGGTGGGTATCGCCATCCGTACTTTTTACTTCAAAAACACCATCGCCGAGTTCAAGAACCGAAACGTCATGAGTTCCACCACCACAGTCGAACACCACAATCTTCATGTCTTTGTTCTTTTTATCCATGCCGTAGGCAAGTGCGGCGGCAGTAGGCTCATTGATGATACGTTTTACTTTAAGACCTGCAATTTCACCTGCTTCTTTGGTAGCCTGACGCTGAGCATCGTTAAAATAAGCCGGAACGGTGATCACCGCTTCAGTTACTTCTGTACCCAGGTAATCTTCTGCCGTTTTTTTCATCTTCTGAAGGATGATGGCTGAAACTTCCTGCGGCGTGTATTTGCGGTCGTCGATCTGAACACGCGGCGTATTGTTATCGCCTTTTACAACGGCGTAAGGCACACGGCTGATTTCGGTACTCACCTCATCAAAGGTGTGTCCCATAAAACGTTTGATCGAGTACACAGTTTTTTTAGGATTGGTAATAGCCTGGCGTTTTGCCGGATCACCTACCTTGCGCTCACCACCTTCAACAAAAGCAACTACCGAAGGCGTGGTGCGTTTACCTTCGTTATTGGCTATCACCACAGGTTCGTTACCTTCCATAACAGATACACAGCTATTGGTGGTTCCCAGATCTATTCCAATTATTTTTCCCATTTTATTAAGTATGTTAAATTATACCTTGGGTAGTCAATTAATATGCCAAAACAGAATCCTGTTAAGATTTATGACAGACTGTCATTTTACCGCGAAAATATCAGAGAAATTGACCGTTTCAGCCTTCCGGCACCGGCACCTGTGGCAGGTTACTGGCAACCGAGTTTCTGGTCGTTGACGTCAACAAACTCAAACCTGCAGGTAGAAGGATGGGTGGCAAAACGGTTGATGAAGGTGGTGCCCATCTCCTTTGTGACGGAAGCCCTGGCACGAAAAGTAAAAATACCGAGAGCCGCCTTCTTATCGAAGTTAGAATACAGCGGTTTTTGCTGTGCAATGTTTAAGGAAGGGGCGTTATAGGCCAGGTAATCTACATACTCTGAGGTAGAGGAAAAAACGAGAAACTCAATTTTATACATCTTCCTGCCAAGTGTATTCACGGCCAGCTTTTTCCCGGAAAACGCCACACCTGCAGCACCGAAAACTTCATCAGGGGTAAAACTATAATCAATGACCTTGATCGTATTAGATATCGTAGTCACATCCTTGGCGAGTTTGTTGCCAAACACATAATCTACGTAATCGGGGATGTTCCCTCCTACTCCCTGATTGTCGAAAAAATGCATCCTGATCACCAGCTGATAAACAGCGGCCCCATTTGGAGGAAACCTTACGCTGCCTTTGTTCGCTTCGTAATTAATGTATTCGCCGGGACTGGTGCCCGGGGGATACGGATATGTGGGAAATGCAGTAAATGGCAGGTAACCCCAATGTGCATTGATGCTGTCGAGCGAATTGGCTGACGCAGTAAAGATGTTGCCGGTTTTATTATTTTTTACGGTAAGTTTATATTTACCCGAAGTGCCGATTTTTTCTGAGGTTACATAAACTCTCTGACTCGTGTTGAATGCGCCTTCAGAGGCCTGGATCATGGAATCCCTGAAGGTGATAACTTTGGCGTCTGGTCCGGTGAGCGTCACACTGAGTTCACCCGGCTGATAGTTGACCGAGTCTGCCACCTTCGCCATCACGTTGGCATCGCCTTCTCCCAGAAACACTTTGTTGATCCGGATCATCTGGATCTTATCCTGAGGATTGATCACGGCATAAATACTCGGATATTCTTTATAGGGAGCATTCAGTTCCAGGTCGTTCTTGCACGAATTAACGACAACGGAAACAAATATCAGGGTGATTATTCTGGTGTAAATTGACATTCCCGCAAAGATAAGGCAATTTTAATTGTTAAAGAGTTGATTTATCCTGAGGTGGAGATTTTTATATAAAGTACCGAATCCCGGGTATAAATGGTCTGAAAAGCTGCGTTCGTGAAACACGCTGATAAAATAACCCCCGCTTAACCGAATTTCCGCGGCGAGGTTCATGAGGTCGTTCATCGCGCTTTCGGGATCCCTGTTCTTATAAACAATATAAACACCATCCATCACGCAAAATGGTACCATCAGCAATTCACCCGATTGTTCTGAGTGAAAATCATAATAATAAAATGGATGCGAGGTGCCCGCCCTAAAACCCGGCGTTGCAGCATAACCCATGGTGAAATCAACCTGAATACCACTCCCTGCAAGTACCTTCGGCGTATTACGAATGTCAAAACGGAGGTAATGCTGACGAGACAGTTCTACCTTTTTTCCAATCAGTTTTTTCAACTGATGAATTTCCTCCTCAAACAATGCAGGTTTCACAACTGAATAATAAGAGGGATGCAGACCGACAGACGCACTCGAACTGGCCAGTTTTTTTAGCACATCAGCAAAGGCGCCACGCGCCGGGTTTACAGTGCGGTCGTGAACCGTTCCTGTACGTAAAAGAAAAAAATAAATCAGCGGTATCTGAAACTCTTCGCAAAACGCTGTTACATCGTCATACACATCAAAAGGATCCTTTTTTCTGCCTTTCAGCACCGCGATCCGCTCCTTCAACTGCGCTATATCACGTTTCATAAGATCTCTGGCAATGGCGCCAGCAGTTCTGAGTGTACCTTTTTCTTTAAAGGCAAACAGGTTATCAACGTCAATGGTACTAAGTAATTTTGCTTTTTTTTCAGGCAGAATCATTTCCGGATAATACCTTCGCAAGGCAAAGCCTAATTCAATGATCCATTGGTCGACAACAGGTTTCAGATAAAATGCCTTCTCAAACAAAATACTTTCAGATGCCTCGAAGCGCCCGTGTTTATCAGGCTTAAACGTCTGCCACTCTTCCATCCGGGAGATAAAATAAAACACCGCTGAAAAAATATCGAATCCACAGTCACATTTTTTTTCAGTTCTGAAAAACTGAACATGGCCCTGATCGTAGAAGGCTTCAGGCCTCTGCGCTAAAAGCCCTTGTTGCCACATGAGACCAGAGGGAGCTATTTTAAAAACCGATACCATTTCCCTGTCAGAATAATTGATCCTTGTACCGGATACATTCTGAAACTCTTCGCTGTTGTTTGTTATCCTGAAATTTAATCCCAGTACATGATTAAAAATAAACCGGCTAGTGTAAGTCAGCCGCGAATTATTTTCCTCCGAAAATATCAGCACGTTTCCATGATAGTGTTCGGGAACCAATGAAAATATTTTTTTAAAGTGTGCGCTGACAGACATCATTTTTCAAATGTAATAATTGAAAACAGTTCCCGCTAATAATCGCAAGCGCTACGCCATGTCCGGAATTAAAAAAGCCATCCCCGGATGGAGATGGCACTGAAATAAATAATTTACAATTAGTAAAGGATGATCCTGAAAGACGCGGTGCTTGTGCCTGCGTTCAGTCTCACAAAATAAATGCCTTTTGCGTGCGAAGAAAGATCAAACTGGTAATAACGTGATTCTGTGCTGTATCTTGCAACTTCTGCTCCTGTTGAGCTGGTCACGATGATTTCTTTTTGGCCTTCCAGTTCCAGTTTTGCGCTGATGAACCCTGAAGACGGATTCGGATACAACTGAACCATGCTGCTCAGATCGTTACTGTTTAATCCTGTACAGGTTTCAACCACCACCTCAACCGTTACGGTGTTTTCACAGTCGTTCACGTCAGTACCCTTAACCGTATAGGTAGTATTGCCTGTAGGGATGGTTGAAAAAGTATTACCTGATTCATTCGCCGGAGCCCAGGTAAATGTGCTCGCACCGCTGGCATTAAACACAACACTCTCGTTGGCGCAAATGGTTGCCGATGATGGCGTAACGCTGATCAATGGTAGCGATTTGGTGCTGATGGCAACGGTTTCAGAACTTGAACAGCCCACAGAACTTGTTGCGGTAACTGTATGAACCGTGTTGCCTGTAGCCGTAGTGACAAGCGACGCAGTGGTTGATCCATCGGACCAAAGATAAGAACTGCCACCTGAAGCAATAAAAGTAGTCTCGCTGTTAAGGCAAACCGTAACATTGCTGGCCGGCTGAATACCAATTACAGGTAAAGGATAAACTCCAACCGTGGCGCTGGTTTCAGAAACACATCCGTCTCCGCTGGTACCGGTTACTGTATACGAGGTTGCAACAGCCGGGCTGCTTGTAAGGACAGGTCCCGGTGTCTGTGTATTCCACACATAACTTGTGGCGCCACTTGCTGTGAAGCTTACCGGTGCAGAAGGACAAACCGACGCTGCAGATTGTGCTATTACAACAACCGGGAGTGTATTGGTGAAAATAGCCAGCGTTTCGGTAGAACTGCAGCCAAGACCATCGGTGCCTGTTACAGTATAACTGGTATTAACTGCAGGACTAACCTGAAGCGTAGACGTAATTGCCCCGGTATCCCAGCTGTAGCTTGAAGCGCCACTCGCTGTAAAACTTACCGGAGATCCCGAACACACCGTGGCGGATGGAGGTGTAATACTCAGCACCGGCAGCGCATTGCTCACAATGGCGAGCGTCTCGCTGGATACACATCCTTGCGCGTCAATGCCTGTTACCGTGTAAGTGGTGTTCTGGGCAGGCGCTACATTTACGGTAGATCCTATCGTACCCGTGCTCCACGAATAAGTATTGGCACCTGATACAGCAAGATTAACGGAGTCGCCTACGCAAACCGCCGAGGCAGATGCCATAGCGGATAAAACCGGTAAAGGATTAACCACTACATTGATGGAAGTCGCAACCACTGCGCAAGGCGCTGTAATGTTGGAAGCAGTATAAGCTGTATTTAACGAAGGTGAAACCACTATGCTTGAAGTCTGTGCACCTGTATCCCAGGTATAGGAAGACGCTCCGCTCACAGTCACTGTTGCCGATTCGCCCACGCAGATTGCGGTTGGGGTTGACACGAGAGAAAGGGTTGGCAATGGCGTAACATTGATGGATACCGTATTCTCTGAAGTACAGGCACCGTTCAGCGAAGTAACTGTATACACTGTATTCACCAGAGGTGATGCGGTTACAGATGCGCCGCTCGAAACGTTGAGACCAGTGGCCGGTGTCCATGTAAAATTACCGATACCTGTGCCGTTTAATTTAAAATCGGGGCGCTTCAGGTTGGTAGCTGTGTTGGTGCCATTGGCCGCAGCAATGGTAGCGAAACTCTGATTATCGGCCCTGTACACCATGGTACTCTGAAAATTGGTAGGACTGTTGTACTGGATCACCGCATCTGCCGAAGCTCCGCTCATGTTGTTGGAGAATACAGTTTCTATGATCAGGTTGCTGGTGCCATCCCAGTTAAATGGATTTGAAAAAGTATGAATGTTGTTGTAACCCACTACCGGTGTAAAATTAGTTACGGGTGATACAACTGTCAGACCAGTCTGGAACTGCGAGCCAACGGCGCTCAGTGTTGTGGTGCCTATGCTCACCTGGAAATTCTGATTGCTTGTTAAACTGTTTCCCCAGTTGGCATTTTTTGAAATCACCGGAAACTGCAGGCTGTAGAGCGGACCGGCACTCATACCGGCGGCTGTAAGTTCCGAAGCCAAAACGAGGAACTGCATTTTCTGACCACCAAAATAAACTGAATAAGGAGCAGGATAAGTGGTAGACGTATTCTGGTTGACCTGTGGCGTAAAATTAAATACCGCGGGAACCAATCCGCCAGAAGCTACAACGGTTTCACTGCTTCCTGCGCATATGCTGGCAGAAGAAGGCGTCACTGTAATAGCGGATGGTGTTGCGTTAATGGTTACAAAAACAGATGAAGGTGCAGATGTACAACCATTGGCCGCAGCCATAAATGTATAGTTACCCGTTGCAGTATAAGCCACTGAAGCCATGCCTGGATTTAGCTGACTGGAAGTGAATCCGCCAGGACCAGTCCACATAAAAGTGGACCCGATGTCGCTTGAGCCTATGAGGCTATAACTCTGACCTGAACAAAGAACTGAGGGTGACGCAGAAGCGGTTGCTGTTGGAATCGCATTAATCGTAACCGTCACTTCGTTGGAACTTGCGGTGAGAGAAGCACTTGTACAACTGGCAGTTAAAATGTAATAGTAGGTGCCTGGCACAAGCGGCGAAGTTGTGAAAGATGGCGCGGTGGCATTAACGCCGGCCACATTGGTATAGGAACTTCCTGACGTGGTTGAAACCTGCCACTGATAAACACTGTTGATGCCGGTGTTGTAACCGGTGCTGCTTAAAGAAATTGTGGCGCCATCACACCCGCTGATGTTGGATGGACTCACTACGCCTCCGCTTGCAATGGTACAAACAGGAACCAGGTATTCATCTGCGCCGATGTCCGGTGTTGTGGCGCTGCGCGACTGACCATCGATATCGGCAGTAATTCCGGCCAGAGGGCCTCCCATATTATCCAGGGCAGCGTTGGCAGAGATCAGTTGCATGTGCAGATCGGTGTTGGAAACAAACACAGGCGTTAACGACAACGAATTGGCGTTACCGCCGAAAGCGGCCTGAATTGCGGGAATGCTGTTCTGGGCAGCACCCTGGTAAGCAAGAATCAGTGAACTCGCATTTCCACCTACATAATAATTGTTATAATTCATGGCCGCAATGTTCGTGGCCGACGCTGCAGAATATAACGCGTAGCTGATGTCAGTTGAAGAAGTAGAATTGTCATAACTGTTAGCCAGAATATTATTACGAATGCGAATGTTGCCACCCGTACCATTCTGATAAAGCGCGGCGGCTCCCGTTGCAGCTGAACGGCCGGTATGAGGTCCGAAAAGGTTCACGCTGTTAAAATCCAGGTTTACATTGTTGGCACTTCCATCAACTGATATTCCTATCGGCCAGTAAATGGCTGAAGCATCGGAATAACTCACAATGTCAGAGATCATGTTATTGTTGACAGCTATGTTACCCATAGTATTTCCCGTGTTAACGATAATTCCCCTCGCCCCGTAACCACTACTGTTGGTGTTATAAACGCCTGAAATGGTATTAAATGTTACCGTAGCAAACATGATGGAGTTACCAAAATACAATCCATTGATACTGTTAACACCAGAAGATGATGCAGAGGAGGTGACCGCGTTGATGGTATTTTGACTTACCACCAGGGTCATCACATTCGCAGCAAGGTAAATGCCGCCGATATTTGAACTCGCACTGGTATTGATATTCCTGATAAGATTCGCGCTGATTTGAATGTAAGCTGCATTCTGCATATAAATTCCAGCAGCGCCAATGTTATTGGTGCCGGAAGAAACAGGTCCGATAATATTATTACTGATCTGCCATACATCAAGTCCACCGGCATTCACCGACGACGTTCCGTTGGCATAAATGCCATAATAAGCGCGCTGAATGGTGTTTTCTTCAATCACCACATAATCGTTGTCCGCGCCCCCCGTTGTTGAAGGTGTTGCGGCATCGTTCCCGGCAATGATTCCGTAGCTGCCGCTCGTTGTATTCCCGCCGTTGATGTTCAGTCTTCTGATGGCAATACCCTGATTGCCGGTCCCTGAACTAGCCAGCCAGATATTTGCAGACGTTCCCGTGTTTGGATTATTGATTGTAAGACTGCTTCCACCAGCATTGATCCCGTCGAACGTAATAAAACGGGCATTCAGACATTTAATGGCGGCGGCAGCAGAAGTGTTGGTTCCCGAAATAGAAACAGCAAGTCCGGCTGCGGGACGTATCAACAGAGAGTTGGTGGCACTTGCGTCAGCGTTATTCAGAAATACGATCGGAAATGTCTCGGCAGTTGAATACGTCGCGTCAGTCAGCGAAAAGGTAACCGGGCCGGTAAGACAGTTAAGATTGTAAGCTGTCGCCGCATCGGTCAAGGTCGCGAAATTTCCACCGCTGCCCACAGTGTAAACGCCATTTAATGTTCCTGTGACAGTATAAGTGAAAGGCGTTGTGGGATCTGTACTCACGGTATTCACGTCTGATCCGGAAAAACCGGCAGAAGGCTGAGCCATGAGATTAGGACTGCCGGAAACATCCTGCGCAACCAGATAATAGCTGATCACATCCTGAACGGCCGCTGAAAAAGTAAGGCTGAATGACCAAACGCCATTAAACACTGTTCCGCTGCTGAGCACTCCCTGCACACTGGTGTAAGCACCTGCATTCACCTTATAATATACACGCGGTGCCAGTGAACCGGTTGCAACGCCTGTAAAATCGCTGAGTGAAACAGTAAACGTTCTAGATCCTGTGTTACATGCCGGCGAACCAAAACCGGATGCCACCAGGGCTGGCGGATTCATATCCAATCCCATAAAATTTCCTTCCCAGGCGCCGATATCGGGCGTACTGAGGTTCCTGATTGTTCCCGCGTAATCGTCGGTAATATTTACAAGAGGAATACCGCCAGACTCTATCTGTGTTGGAACGCCTGTATTGATGTTCAGAAAATTGACATTGGCCCCGGAGGTTGATACAAAAGACGGATTTTCAGTCACTGAATTGGCATCACGGTTTGCTACGAGTGCTTTATAAGCAGCAAGTGTCTGGTAAACAGTTGTCCCGTCATAAAAAATTGCGGTGCTTGCCGAAGGTGTTGATGCGTAAAAAAGATTGTTGTTGGAGGTAAGTGAATAAGTGCTCAGCGTAGTGGAACTTCTTCTGTAAGCTGTAGAAATTGCGGTTCCGGATGGTGTAGAAAGGTTTACGAATATGTTATTCCTGAGATCCAGGTTTGTTGCAGTAGTTACGTAAAGTGCTGAAGTGCCGAACAAACTGCCCGCGCTCGCAGCATTCAGATAGATGCTGTTATAATAAACGTACGCGGTGTTTCCTGAGGTGATATTAAAACCCACGATGGCATTTGCGCCCACCGAAGCAGAGGCCGTAAGTGCGCCAACCAGGTTATTGCTGACGTTGTTGGTTGTTCCTCCGGTGAGATTGATCCCATTAACAACAGCACCCGTGCTGCTGCTCGATAAATTATAAATCCTGTTCTTAAAAACATTGTTCTGTGATCCACCGCTGATTTGAATACCGTTCACAACGCCCCCGGTTCCTCCTGTATTATCAAGACTAAACACGGTGTTATTGCTGATGCTGATGGAACCTGTAGAACAAAAAACACCATTAAACGTTGCGCCACCGGCGCCGCCGGCAGTTGTAGAAAAGGAATAAACCTGGTTGTTCTGAATTGTTTTTACACCTGAAGTGCCAAACTCCCTGATACCATTAGCAGTTCCGGTAAGCGGGATAGAAATATTACGAATAATGTTTCCACTGATCGTTACATCTACCGACGAACTTAGCCCGTAAATACAGTCAACGCTGCCAGTGCTCGACAAATTCGTCCAGGAAACACCGTCGATCAGGTTGTTACTAAAAGTACATACAGCCGGACTGGTGGTTTTGATCAGTCTGAAAGAACCACTTGCACCCGTACGCACAATGCTGCTGATGGTGTTAGAGCTGGCAGACGCGTTGGATGGTGAACCGGTTTCAATCAATACTGCAGTTCCTGTACCACCAATGGTAACCGAACTAACCGCGTTGTTATTGATGTTAACGGTGGCCGCGGTACCCGAATTAAGTATGGCATTAAAGACCGCTGTTGTTGCTGACGTATATGAGCAGTTGGTAATAATATTATTATTGAGATTGATAGCATTTCCTGCAGCCGTTGATCCGGATGCATTATCAATGCCCGCCAGCAGCTGCGTTGTTCCACCTGAGATAAGCGATACGGTGTTACTTGAAACGCCGACATTGGCACTTGTAGCAGTATTCACAAAAATACCCCTGAGCACGGCAGTGTGTGTTACACCGGCACCAGTGTTA
>CAZFCR010000095.1:0-10328 GCA_964517305.1 uncultured Akkermansia sp. | reverse complement strand
GTCGTTCCCTTTCTCAATCTTTGCGCTCCAGTCAGTTCTTCAGCTCCATGTTCAGGAAGATTGATGAACAGATACAGAAAACAATCAATTCCTGATCGCTGAAAACCATTGCCATCATAGGGGGCGGTCCGTCGGCCATCATGCTGGCCTGTATGCTGGATGCTTCAAAGTACCGGATAAACGTGTATGAGCGCAACGCAGCGGCAGGAAGAAAATTTCTTGTGGCCGGAGACGGGGGACTGAATATCACTCATTCGGAGGATCCATCCGCTTTTGTAAAACGTTACACGCCTTCTGGTTTTCTTGACAAGGCTTTTTTTTATTTCGACAATAAACAACTCGTCGAATGGCTGGCAAACACTGGCATTCCAACATTTACCGGGAGCAGCGGAAGGGTATTTCCTGTCAAAACAATGAAACCTGCGCAGGTACTGAACCAGATGCTGCAGCGTGCGAGAGCCAACGGTGCGCAGTTTTTTTATAAACACACCTGGACAGGTTTTACTGAAAAAGGTTTGCTGTTCAGAACAAGTACCATAAGCGCGGAAGTGATCGCCGATGTGTATGTATATTGCCTGGGTGGCGCCAGTTGGCCGGTAACAGGAAGCATGGGAGAATGGCTGCCTTATTTTAGTGAAAAAAATATTGCCGTTGAGCCCTTTGAAGCAAGCAACTGTGCTTTTAATGTAACATGGCCCGGAACTTTTATAACACAACACGCGGGCAAACCTCTGAAAAATATAACGGTTTCCTGCGATGGCAAAATCGTTGCCGGCGAAATAGTGCTCACGAAAAACGGCCTTGAAGGCAGCGGTATTTATCCTTTAAGTCCGCAGATCAGAAACAAGTTAAAAGCAGAAGGATTTGCCGAGATAGAACTGGACCTGAAGCCGGCTTTGTCGCAACCGCAGATGCTCGAAAAAATAAATGCCGCGCAGGGCACCAGGAAATACTCAGATCAGCTGCGCAGTAACTTAAATTTAACCGAGGTTCAGATGGCTTTGTTAAAATCGTTTGTATCAAAAGATATTTTTCTTGATCCAATTAAATTGTCTGAATCCATAAAAAAAATTAAAATCAGTATTACAGGTACTGCTCCTGTAAGCGAGGCCATCTCTACTGTTGGCGGTATCAGTCTTTCTGAGGTGGACGATCACTTTGCTCTGAAAAAAATGAAGAGCCATTATGCAATCGGCGAAATGCTCAGCTACGACGCGCCCACCGGGGGTTACCTGCTGCAATCGTGTTTTAGCATGGCCGCCTGTCTTGCCGCACATTTAAATGGCCGGGGGTAGTTAATGGGGCTGCTTCCCTTATTGCGGTTGGGTTCCAGCACCCTTATTTTACCAAAACTTATCCACCACCACCTGTATAAAATAACTTTTTTTTACATCCAATAAGACTATATTTGTCCATTAAACTTAAGTAAATAGATGGTGGCAACAAGCGAACATATTGTATGTGAAATTAAAAACGGGGTGCTGGTGATTACAATTAACCGGCCCGATAAATTAAATTCTTTAAACAGGCAAACGATCGAAGAGTTGCACGAGACCCTTGCTGAG
The DNA here is from genome assembly GCA_964517305.1 of uncultured Akkermansia sp. Taxonomy (GTDB): domain Bacteria; phylum Bacteroidota; class Bacteroidia; order B-17B0; family Aurantibacillaceae; genus Aurantibacillus. Next base: position 8,763 of record CAZFCR010000095.1, on the reverse strand, counting down.
GCTGAGAACCAGAATGAGATTCGCGCTGTGATCATTACCGGTTCAGGTCAGAAAGCTTTTGTGGCCGGTGCAGATATTGCTGAGTTCGCGAACTATTCAGTGGAAGAGGGCAGACAGCTGAGCGCGGGGGGTCATTTTAAGATCTTCAATTTTATTGAGAATTTTACCAAGCCTATCATCGCAGCGGTAAACGGTTTTGCCCTGGGCGGAGGATTGGAACTTGCCCTGGCCTGCCACATGCGTGTGGTGAGCGAAACCGCGAAAATGGGACTTCCCGAAGTAAGCCTTGGTGTAATTCCAGGTTACGGCGGCACACAGCGCCTTGCTCAACTGGTTGGGAAGGGCAAAGCATTTGAGATGATTGTTACAGCCGATATGATCAATGCGCAGGAAGCTTATCAGTGGGGACTTGCCAATCATGTGACTGCTCCGGATAAACTGCTTGAAAAATGTTTTGAGATCACCTCCAAAATTTCAAGCAAAAGTCCTACCGCTATTAAAACTGCGATAAAGGTCATCAACGCCGGTTACAACAACAAACTGAATGGTTTTGAAGTGGAGATCGAAGAGTTTGGAAAATCATTCGGCACCAAAGATTTTAAAGAGGGTGTAAGTGCTTTTCTTGAGAAACGAAAAGCCGATTTTAAAGGCGAATAAATTGTCTGGTCTCGCTGGAATAAAGTATCCTGCCGGGATCATTTTTTTACTGGTTATTTTAGGACTGAGTCATGCGGCGTCTTCACAAGAGGACGCCGCTGCGCTTTACCGGCGGGTGGATGAGAAAGTGATGGCCTTCTCAAAACAGCGGAGGCCGTACGATTCGGTTCTTCTGTTTGTGAAAAAACAGTTTCCCGATAAACGCAGTCAGGTAAGAGCGCTTTATACCTGGATAGCGGTTAACATTTCTTACGATACAGAACTGCTCGACCACTACAGGCTCAGCACTGGGCTGGGAATGATTCACCTGCCATCCATCCGCACACAACATCCTGATACTGTAATAAAATACCGCAAAGCGGTGTGCGAAGGTTTTTGTCTTTTAATGAATCGGTTCTGCACGCAACTTTCAATTCCTTCACAAATGGTGCCGGGCATAGCGCGGGTGGGAGAGAGCCAGGTTGATGAAAAGATTTTGCATGCATGGAACGCCGTGTATCTCGATTCTTCATGGCAGCTGATCGACATCACCTGGTCTGGCGGCTACATCAGTCGTAACGGTAAATACGTGGCATCATTTTCTGACAGGTATTTCTGCACGCCTCCAGCATTGTTTATCCGCGACCACTGGCCATTGGACGCGATGTGGCAACTGCTGCGTGAACCGGTGACCAAAAAAGAATTTTACAACCATTCGGAAAAACGGGATTCCTGCTGTTTTAATTACAACGATTCAATAAAAACTTTTTTGAAACTCAGTCCGGCCGACCAGGAGTATGTGAGCCTGTTGCATTATAACCGTTATGATCCTGCCAACATCAGTTATCAGCAATCAGCCGATCTGCTCATCTACAACAAAGCAGTGAGTTTGTTTAATCTGGCTGTGCTGTATTTTGAAGATTATCTGACTTTCGCGGCCAGACTCCAGGGCAAGGCGGTAAATGCCCGTGATACCAAACGCTGTATCCGGCTACTGGCTGAACCGCGTAAGCGTCTGCGTGAAGGACTGGATTATTGCAAGAACCGGCATTTTTTTGATCCTGAGCTGGCACGGAAGTTCGAAGAGATGGTGAAAGCCTCTGAAAATAAGTTAAAGGAAGTGGATCAGCTGCTGGCAGATTACCGTAAGCTGCTTAAATCCCTGAAGTAAAATGCGTAAATTTGCGAAGTATTTTGATGAAAAGGTTTTTTCTGATATTGGTTGTTTTTGTTTTCCTGGTTTTTATACCGGGAGAAATGCAGGCCCAGTGTTCTATGTGCAAACAGGCGGCGGAAACATCTTTAAAATCAGATCCCTCATCAATGGCCAGGAGCCTGAACAGTGGCATCCTGTATCTGATGGCTGTTCCCTACATCATGATCGCTTTTATTTTCAGAAAGCAGATCTACCAGCTTTGGAAAAAATTCCGTAACCGCTCCCGCGCGCACGAGGCACACTAGATTGTTTTCATCTTTTTTACCGGGGTACTTAACGTTATTTTTTTCTGACGGGTTCTCGGGAAATGCACTTTTTCATTGATCACCATTCTCAGGTTTAATTGTTTTGGAAGGTTACCGTAATCTCTGAAAATTTTGTTTTTGATTTTGATGATGCCCTGTGAGTCGAGTTTGTCGGCCTGTAAAGCCTCAAACACCAGCAGGTCGCAGGCCGAAGATTTCATCCAGTCTACGTCCACCTGGTAACCAATTGCCGCAATGGCGTTGGTTTTGGTGAGAAAGGACTGGATCTTCCGTTTGTCTATCTTTAAAGTTGAACATGAACCAAAATAAAACACTTTACCGTAACAGCGGTCGCCGAGTATGTTCGCAATATCGGTAAGGGTTACAAAATCGTGGCGGTTAAGAAAGATCTTTTCCTGTTCGCCGTGACAGGCCAGGTAAAGAATCGGGAATTTTGATGAGATGGCCTTCTGAACCCATTTTTTTAGAAAAAATTCGAGTTCTTCTTTTGTAGCGCAGTCGTGGTGAATGTACCGGCAACTGTTGGATTTGGAAAGAAATTCAAGAAGCGGGGTAACAGAGGATTTGTCGTTAAGGTTGTAGTCGTTCCACATGCCTTCCAGACAGTATATGTGCTTGTTACTTTTCATACTCTGTATTTTACAAGCACAGCGTGTTTATCGGTTTTGCTCTATCACTTTCGGCGCTTTAAAATAATCGCTGTCTTTTTTCGGCGCGTTCTTAAGCGCGTCTTTCTGGCTCAGTGTAATTTCAGGTTCATCGGCGCGGAGCACGTTTTTTTCTTCCGTCATGTAAATCAGCGGCTCCACGTTTGAAGTGTCGAGTTCGCTCAGTTTGTCTACGAACTTCAGCATCCGGTTAATGTCGTTCATGATCTCCTGTTTAGCGTCCGCGTCAAATTCCAGGCGCGCCAGGTGCGCTATTTCGTCAACCGTTTTGATGTCAATTTTATTGGCCATTGAACTTATCTAATTCTTTACTGATAAAGGTAAATACTTTCTCACGAAGTTCGGGTACATTTTTCTCGGTCATGCCTGCTGTGATAATCGGTTCACCCACAACTATTTGGGGGATGCCGGGCCGGCCATTGCTCTTAAAAAAACCGCCATTCTGAAGAAAATGCCAGTTGTTAAGGTTCACTACGGGAACCACCGGAACCTGTTTTTCGATGGCCAGTTTAAAGGCCCCGTTTTTAAATGGTTTTAATTTGCCCGACTCGCTGATGGTGCCTTCGGGATAGATCACCTGGCTCAGACCCTGATCAAGTTTTTCTCCGGCTGTACGAAGGGCGCGGTGCGCGTCAGTTACTTTTTTTCTGTTAACAGGAATGTCGAGGTAAACAAAAAAATATTTAAAAAGCGGAATTTTCAGCAGCTCATATTTTCCCATGAACACCGCTGTATGATCAATGTAAAACGGACTGAAGACAATGTCGAGGTACGAAGTGTGATTGGAGACAACAACGCAGGGTTTTGGAAGTTTGTATTTTTTACGAGTGTATTTTACAACGGGAAAAAGAAAGGATCCGGTGGCGATGATTCTTGCCCATACTCTTTTTAATTTAAACACCAGGTCGAACCGCCCCGTTTTTAAAGCGAAGTAGAACACCGGAAACAACACAAGAAAGGGAACGGCAAACCAAAGGGCAAACCATATTTTCCACAAAGGAGAGAAGAGGAGGCGTAGGATTTTCACATTTGCTAAGATATCAATAAAAGACGATCACAGGACTTATTGTGGATGACTGGTTTCGGTCAGGTTTTAAATTTTAGTCCGGCGAGTTTAAGCGCCTTTTGTACAAAGGGCATGCTTGAAGGACCCATCCCGTGAAAAGCGAGGATCTCTTTTTCACTGCGCGCAGAAAGCTGTTTCAGATTACGGATGCCATTGTTTTCCAGCGCACGGCGGGCCGGACCTTTTAAGCCGGGTACAAAATAATTGTCGGTTTGTTTTTCCTTTTCACAAACCGGGCAAACCGGACAATCACTGCTTTTAAAAAACCGGTGGCCTCTGGGACAGATGTTTAATTGTTTTTTGGATTTTTTTTCAACTGCTTTCTCCAGGTTTTGTTTTACCCTGAACTTCACGATTTTGCCGATGAGCGTTAATGGCAAAGGTTTATCGAGAGGAAATTGTACCGATCCTTTCGCGTTTTTGTAAACCGCCAGTTCATCTTTAAATTGCGCGATGCCGTCTGCTCCGGGATAAAATCCAATGTGATTTTTGAAGGCGGCAAAATGAACAAGATTGCCCTCCAGTTTAAATGTTGGGATGCCGTAGCCAATTGTTTCTTCTGCCTTCGGCGCCAGTTTCCTGATCAGTGCGGTGAGTGACAATAATTTTTTTCTGGTGTCTCCCCTGAAACCCTCAATGTATTGGTCAACGTACGTTTTTGTTTTCATGGTTCCTGTTTTTCAGTTTTAAGAAAGTCTCCGTCAATGATCAGTAATGTTGCGCCGTTCACCGAACTGCTTCTGTGTGGTGGCTCGTTATCCGATACAACATAACTCATGCCTTTAGAAAAATGAATGGTATTATTTCCTTCCTGTTCGGAAATAAATTCACCATCCAGGCAATGCACCACGTGTCCTTTGCTGCACCAGTGATCAGAAACATAGCCTGCGGAATAATGCACTTTCCGGAGCCTCAGATCACCAGCGTACAAAGTAAACCAGGTGGACGTGCCTTTGCTGCCGGGATGTTCGGTCTGTTCAGCAGTTTCCCAGTCGGGGTGAGTAAAAGGAATTCGATCCATCTTGTTGAAGAAAAAACAAAGTTATCTTTTTTTATTTTTTTTCAGTCTGACATTTAATAGAAAAGCCTTCCGGATGAGGGAAGGCTTTAGAGTGATGTTAGTAACGATTATTTCAGTTGCGTGATAAGGAATTCTGTCCTCCGGTTTTTATCGTGTTCTTCTTCAGGACAGCTTGATTTTACTTTTCCTTCACAGGCACAGTTGTTCAGCAATTTGGATTCACCATAACCCTTGCTGGTGATGCGCATTTTGTTGATGCCTTTTTTTACAATATAATTCACACTTGCTTTTGCACGCTGGCTGGATAGCTTCAGGTTGGAGGCCGCGCTTGATCTGCAGTCAGTATGTGAGCCGAGTTCGATGTACATGTTGGGGTATTCGTTCATTACCTGAACAACTTTGTCGAGTTCGAGTGCGGCGTCTTTTCTGATGGTTGATTTTCCAAGGTCAAAATAGATAGGCTTGATGTCGATCATCTTGGCGAGATCCATACCTACCTCTACTTTTCCGAGTGCAAGGTTTAATTTTTCATTCAGATTTATTTCGCCTGGCTTATCAATGGTATGTGTATAAACTACAGTTCGTTGCAGATAGCCTGGTTTCTGGATCCGGATCAGGTAAGTAAGTTTATCGCCGATGCGGGTGCCGTTGAGCAGTTTAAAATAATCGCCCGCCGCGGTGGTGGTATAAAGGTCAACTTCCGAGTTGGTGGCAATGTCGGTGATCTTGATCGTTACGCCTTCCAGCAAATCATTGGTGCGCGCGTCGGTAATGCGTCCGCGCAGGAACAACTTGGGATCTTTTTCGAGCCAGATCTCGCGCGTAAAGGCATCTCCGGGCGAAGTGTTCGAAGTTACGGTGTCGCGGGTGGTAAAATAATCAGACTTAATGGCTTCGAGTTTATATTCCATGTCGTCTTCAGCGGATAACAGGTACTCACCTTTTTCGTTGGTGAGCACGGTATCGCCATTCACCACAATTTTCGCCGAATCGATAGGTAAGCCTGTTGATTTGTCACGAATGGCAAGCGTCGCGTCTTTGCCGCGTTTTACTTCTCTCAGTATCTGTAATTCATAAATGTCATCGTCCATACCACCGGCCTTGCGGTTTGAACTGATGAATCCACTTTTGTTGTCTTCCATCAGGTAAATGCCAAAGTCGTCGTAACGACTGTTAACAGGTTCCCCCATGTTGTAAATCTTTTTTACCTGTTTTTCAGGATTTAAACGGGCTTCGTAAATATCCAGTCCGCCTAAGCCGTCGTGTCCGTCTGAAGCAAAATAGAGTAAACCGTCGGTGCCGATAAAAGGAAACATTTCGTTGCCTGCTGTGTTTATTTTTTCTCCCATGTTCACAGGTGTGCCCCAGGTACCAAGCGAATCTTTAACGCTTTTATAGATATCCATGCCGCCCAGACCTCCTGCCATATCGGATGCAAAATACATGGTGTAACCATCCAGCGACACAGTAGGGTGAACAAAGTTAAATTCGTTGTTATTGAAGGGGAGGATCTTCACCATGCTGAAGCCGTTCTGATCGAGCGTGGCTTCAAGGAGTTTCAGTTTAAAAGAACCATCTGTGGCACGTTCTGATTTTTTAAAATTATTACGCGAAAAATAAATGGTGTTGTAATCGCGGCTGAAGCAGGCCGGACCATCGTTGTATTTTGAGTTGAGATCAGAGATAAAAAGACGGGGAGGAATTTCTTCACCGTCATCGTTTCGTTCTGTGGCGTAAAGATTCATAAATCCTTCACCGGTCCAGCCCTGTTGTGTTTTTATCCAGGGCGTTTTGCTGCGCGATGACGTAAATACGACGGCATCGTAAAATTTTACAGCACAGAGATCATTTTGCGGCGAATTGTAATTCACAGGATTCACTGCGTAAGCATCGGCGTTTCTTTTGTAAAGACTGTTTTTTGAGAGCGATGAAGAAAGGTTTTGTCCTCTTGTATCGGCATTGTATTTATCGAAGAAAGGTTGGGCTTTTTCGGCCTCACCTGACTCAACGAGCGCCTGTCCGTAATATAGTTCGTGGATGGGCTCAGCTTTGCCAAGGCGGATGAGTTCTCCGTAAGTATTGAGTTTGCCGTTGGTGTTGTTGGTGAGTCGGTAACAATCTCCAAGGTTCGACAAAATAAGTTTGGTGTCTGAATCGCCTTGTCTTGCTTTTTCGTAATAGGGGATCGCCTCAGCATAGGCTTTCTGCGCATAAAGTTCGTTGGCGCGTTTGAGATACCTTGCTATTTTTTTTGCATTGGGAGCAGCGGGACTGCTTGTTTCATTTGTTCCTTCCGGTGCAACATAGGCATCGCTGATGGCACTGGTGTCTGTTTCTGCCGGTTTCGCATCGGTTACAATTGCTGAATCCATGGCAGCCGGGGTGGTTGCGGCATTGGCCGTGGAGTCGTTTTGCAGAGGTGTTGGTGACTGCAGCTGCGCAGCAGAGGAATCGGTTTGCGCCATCCCCTCTGACATCAGAACTGATAAAAACAGAACAGGTAATATTTTTTTCAATTTCATATACTATTTCTGTGTGATTAAAAATAACGTGGGGTAACGATCTTTCTTCCTTTGAAAGAAAAAAGGTAATTGAGTGCAATTTCGTGTGATCCCTGCGAATATTTCTGGATTTTATTGAGACCGTAATCATACGAATAGGAAACAAGAAACTGGGGATTGACCTGGAAACCGAGTATGGCCGACATGGATGAGTTGCTGCGGTAAGCGAGGCCCGCCCATATCATCTCGTTGATCAGCGATACCGCACTCAGATCGATCTGCGCCGGAGCGTTTTGCACTGCCTTCACCATTGCCGTTCCTCTTATCTTCAGCTCGTCATTGATCTTAAAAATATTACCAACTGTAAAATAGTACGTGAACTTTGATGGTGAAAGACGCGTTACTTTTACAGTTTTCGCGCCGTTACTGCTCAGGTATACTTCATTATCAAGCATCCTCGGTATTGAGAGACCCGCGTAAAATGTTTTGGTGTTGTAATAAAGTCCGGTACCAAAGTTACCTGCCATTACGTTAGGTGAGTTCTGTGCAAAAGTCGGATCGTCGGGCGCCGAGCTCTGGTCAGTGAGTTTTACGCCTGCAAATTTGTTCTGCTGGTTGTCGATGCCGCCCATCAGACCCATGGCAAGCGTACCGCCGTCATGAATTTTTAAACGATAGGCATAACTGCCGTAAACAAGGTTACGCGTAAGGACGCCGATTTTTTCGCTCAGCACGCTCAGGCCAAGTCCCATCTTATTGTTCATCAGCGGGCCATGCAGCGCGAAAGAGGTGGTTACCGGCCTTCCGGGAAAATTCACCCATTGCTGACGGTGAAGCATGGTTGCGCTCATGGCTTCTTTGCTTCCCGCGTAGGCTGGATTGATGAATGTTTCGTTGAACATGTACTGCGTAAACATGGCATCGTATTGTGCTTGTGCATGGCTGCTGAAAAATACAAAGGCCAGTGTTATTGCAGCGGTTTTGATGTGTCTCATAATGTTTGTCATGGCACTGTTAATATTGAAGTATGATGTAACCGGTTACAGTTTTTGCATTGCTGCCTTTCATTTCAAGAACAAAGTAGTATGTTCCCTGAGGCAACTTGTCTTTTCCAAGTGTTCCGGCCACATTCGGATAACCTCTGAACGAGTTATCGTAGTTTTCGTGAACGTATACCCTGTTACCCCATCTGTTAAAGATGGTAATTGTATTGTCGCCGTCGGTAGGCAGACCCCTGATGACGAAATTGTCATTGATGTTATCGTCGTTCGGGGAGAAACCTTCAGGAATGAACAGGGTTGGCGTCTCAGCAGCAACAAGTGGGTTAAGGATCAGGATGGTTGGTTTGTTGTCCACATCCTCGTTCCAGATGCCATTGTTATTGCTGTC
>CAZFCR010000094.1:0-10351 GCA_964517305.1 uncultured Akkermansia sp. | reverse complement strand
CTGGCCGGTTTCGACAAAGGGATCAAAGGCTTAGATACCTTCAGCGGCAGAAAGCGTCATTTGGCTGAGCGGGAGTGTTACAAGGTTTGAGTGAGTTCATGAATGCGCCTGAGGGAAAATAGTTTTCAACAGGTTAAAGGAGGGAGACGGCTGTTTCTTAACACTTTGAGAGAGACCTTTTCATACATTCAGGACGGAGTATCCCCCTTTAGAAGACGGAGTATCGTTGCAGGAGAGCAGTGGGATTTATACAGGAGGATACTTGAATTGTAAGTTTAGGGGGCACCGTATACTGGGCTTAACCCTGACAGGGTGTTGAACCCTGTCAGGGTCTGCTGAACTGAGTGCCTCCCAAGGTTTTAAACCTTATCCGGGTTGAAAAATTTTAAGATCACTTTCTCCTTCTTCTGGCACCATATTTTCACTGCAGTAGTATGTTATTGGGTACACACGTTTCAATTGCCGGTGGATACACGAACGCGCTGATTGAGGCGCAGCGTCTGGGAATTGACGCCATTCAGATCTTTACCAAAAACCAGCGATTCTGGCGCGAGAAGGAAGTGTCGCCCGAAGAAGGCGCGGCGTTTAAGAAAGCGATGAAAAAGTACGGTGTGAAACAGGCTTTTTCGCATGCCATTTATCTCATTAGTCTTGGATCGCAGAACGATGAGATCATCGAAAAATCGCTTCTTTCGCTTGCAATGGAATTAAACCGCTGCGACAGGCTTGGACTTTCGCACACGGTGCTGCATCCGGGAGCGGCGGGCAGTGGCAGTGTGGATGCGGCCATCAGCCGGATAGGCGATCATATTAAAATGGTGCTGGCGGCAACCAAAAATGTTTCCGCAAAAATACTGCTCGAGAATACTGCCGGACAAGGATCGAGCCTCGGCGGGCGTATAGAAAACATTGCGGACCTTTTATCTCACATCAACTCACCCAGAGTAGGTGTTTGCATTGATACCTGTCACGCTTTTGCCGCGGGTTATGATCTCAGGAAAGCAAAGGACATCAGCCATTTTTTTAACCTGCTTGATCAACGCATCGGGTTAGAAAGAATTAGTTGTTTTCATCTCAACGATTCAAAAGGCGCGCTCGGAAGCAAACTCGACCGGCATGCCCACATCGGTGAGGGACATCTGGGCACCGCGGTTTTCAGGTACATACTTAATAATTTTAAAGACCGGCCAAAGGTGCTTGAAACCTCGAAAGAAAACAACGCGGATGAGAAGAACCTGGCTCTGCTCCGTAGTCTTTTAAAAAAATGAAAATATGGCGCGACCGGCAGGGCATAAAAAAAGCCCTTCGAAAAGGGCTTCTTAAAATATATTTGAAAAAAGGATTAGCGACCGATGTTTTTAGGTTTTCTGTCCCCGCCATCGCGGTCATCGTCACCCTGGCCAACGATCGTTGTGCCTTCTTCTTCCTCTTCAATTTCAACGCCGTTGATCATACGACCACTTATTTCAGGTGTACCTTCCTGAGTAGCTGGAACACTTGTGTTTTCGCTGCATCCGGGCTTAATATCTGATTTACGGCAGCCTACAATTCCAAGCGCCGGAACTAAAAGTATAAGTAAAACTCTTAAGATTTTCATAGAAACCTCCTTAAATTATAGACTAAAGATACACCATTTTACAATAAATGTCAAAATTTTAACAATTAATGTATGATAAGTTCTACACGGGTGCCCAAAACCTGACCATTTTCGTCTTTCAGCTCAAATGGACCATTAATGGAAATGTCGATATTGTTCATGGCGCCCAGCAGCTGAATACGTTGGGTGGTAATGGATGTCCCCCTTGATACATGCGGAATGTGCTTCGACATTTTACGTCTTTTGCTCTCTTCAATCCCGATCCCGTTGTCCTGAACACTGAAAATAACCTGCTGTTGGGTATTGTGTTCCACCCGGATGTCAATTCTGCCGTGTTTTTCAGAGGGCAGAATGCCATGGAGGATACAGTTTTCTACATAAGGCTGCAGCAGCATGGGGGGAATCTCTATGGATTCCACATCCACATCATCGGCAATGTAAATGTGGTATTCAAACTTATCGGCGAAACGCATTAATTCTATCTGCAGGTAAAGATCCAGGCGGTCAATCTCTTCCGACACCGGAACCAGGTTGCTCATCGAACTGTCGAGGTTCATGCGGATGAGTTTTGCAAAACGCGACAGGTATTTATGCGCTGATAACTTGTCCTCGTTGTTCATGTAATACTGGATGGAGTTAAGGGCATTAAAAATAAAATGCCTGTTCATGCTGGAGTTCAGACTCTGGTGCTCAAGCTGCATGAGGCGTGATTTGTATTCCAGCTGCTGGGTCTGGTGTTTTTTTCTGATCTCTTTTACGCGCAGTTTAAAGATGCCCCAGATGATGAGGAGACCGGCAGCCACACACAGGGCAATGAACCACCAGCGGGTCCAGAAAGGTGGAAGGATCTGAAACGAAAATGTAACGGGTGTCTTGTTCCAGTTGCCCATTACATCGCCCGAAATGACTTTAAATGTATAAGTGCCGCTTGGCAGGTTAGAGTAGGTGGCGAAATTGGCGTCTGTAGCGGCAGACCAGGCGTCGTCGAAACCTTCGAGCTGGTATTTGTAACGCACCGATGACGGGTTGCTGAGTTTAATGCCCAGGTAATCAAAAGTAAAATGCCGTGTCTGGTAGTTCACCTTCAGATCAAGCGGCAGATGGGTTACCGGATCAACGGTGGCTGAAAATTTTGTCCAGTTGGTATCTTTTAAAAACAGGCGCACGCCCGAAATGTGGGTCACCGGTTCCAGATTGTTGGAATGGAAGTTTTTAATATTGGGATCGTATTTGATGACCCCTTCGGTGGTGCCCATCCAGATGTTGCCGAGGTGATCCTGAAAAGCGGCGTTCTGATTACATTCCATGCCGGGTAATCCGTCGAAGATGGTGTAATGCCTGAATTTTGTTTTGCGGGTCCGGATGTATTCCCTACTGTCGAGCACGTAAACGCCGCTGTTGGTGCCAATCCACAACATTCTTTTTTTATCCATGGCCAGGAAACAAATGTTGTTTGAGTTAAAAATATCGTCAATCAGGATCTTGTAAAAAACTTTACCGTCGTAGTAGTTGATGCCGGCGCGTGTGCCAATCCAGAGGTGATTGTCCTTATCCACCACCAGCGAAAAAAGATTGTTGTTGCAAAGTCCGTCGCTGGTAGTGAAGCGGCTGAAACCCTTTCCGTCCAGTTTGTACAAACCGTTTTTAGTTGCGAACCAGAGGCGGTGGTCCTGATCTTCAACAATGCTGGTAACGTCTTTGCCGATGTTGTCTTCACCGTGCAGGTAGTTTTTAAAGCTGGTGCCGTCAAAAACAGAAACACCGGCGGTGGTACCAAACCAGAGGCGGCCGAGGTGGTCTTCACAGATGGAATACACGATGCGCGCACTGAGGCCGTTGTTTACGCCATAGTTTTTAAAACGTTTGCCGTCAAACATGCTGATGCCGTCTGACGTGCAGAACCAGAGCCGGTTGTGCCTGTCGCGAAGACTGGCCCAGACAGTATTGTTGTTTAATCCCTGTTCAATGGTGTAAACTTCTGTAGCAGTTCCTGTTTTTTTTGTGATGCCTTTTCCGAAGGTGGAGAACCACAGGTTGTTGTCCTTGTCTTCAAGCACTGATAAAACAATGTTACTGCTGAGCCCGTCTTTGGTGGTGAGGTACGTAAATGTTTCGCCAAGAAATTTACACAGGCCCTTGCCGTCGGAACCTATCCAGATGTTCCGTTCTTTGTCTTCAAAAACAATGTTGGTATTGTCAACGGGTAGTCCTTCTGCTTCGGTGAAGCGCATAAAATCCTGGCCATCAAACTTGCACAGGCCGAATTTGGCAGCAAACCAGATGTTGCCGTCGGAGTCTTCAATTGCCGACCTGATCCAGTCGTTGATAAGGCCCTGACTTTCGTTGTAGTTTTTAAACGTACTCCCATCGTATTCGTAAACACCTTCACCAAAGGTGCTGAACCAAAGGTGTTTTTGTTTATCCATAAAAATATGACTCACATTATGCGGCTGAACAATGTTGGTATCGAGTCGCCCGAACTTACCGTCGGTGTAAAAACAAATACCGTTTTTTGTCCCTATCCAGAGCGTACCGTTTTTATCCACACACAATGCCCTCACTGTATTGCCGGCAATACCTTCGGTTTCGGTGAAATAAGAAAATTCACCTTCGCTGAAGCGGCAGAGGCCGGCGCCATCGGTGGCCAGCCAGAGTGCGCCGCTGCGGTCCTGTGCAATGGCGTTCACAATGTTCTCGGCCATCTCGTCCTTAAAAAGATAAGAGCTGAATTTACGGCCGTCAAAAAAGTTCAAACCTCCCATGGTGCCAATCCACAATCCCATTTTACGGTCAACGGCCAGCGAAAAGATCTGGTTGTTGATGAGTCCGTTCTGAATTGAATAGTTGATGAATTTTTTGCCATCGTATTTCGACAGGCCGGCCATGGTGCCCAGCCAGAGAAATCCGTTACGGTCCTGCGCAATGGCACGTACCTGCGACTGGGCCAGGCCCGATTCGGTTGAATAATTGATAAAGTTGTAATGCTGGGCGCGCAAAGGTTGATCTATGACCACGGTAAGCAGGCAGATCAGGCAAAGTTGCTGTAATACGCGCATTAACATGTTGTGTAAGGCAATGGAATTTAATTTAAGTTAAGGAACCTGGTGTTGCGCGGTTTGATAAATAGGTGCAATGGTTCTCACAATGTATAAGATGTTGATCTGGGTTATCTAAATGCAGCGGGTTTTTTGCCCATTTTAAAAAATTCGAGGAACTGCGGCAAACGCAGGCGCGAAACAGGAAGCCTGGTGTTGTTTTTCATGATCACAAAATGACCATCGTCGTTCAGAAATTCTTTTACATAAGCTACGTTAACGATGTGTGATTTGTGGATCCTGAAAAAATGGGCAGACTCCAGAATGTCTTCGTAAACACCAATCGATTTGGTGTCGACATATTTGCTGCCATCGGTGAACACAATGGAGGTGTAATTGCCTTCCCCTTCGAGGTACATAAAATCGTGCGGATCAACTATTTTAAAACCTTTTGAATGGTTGATGGTGATGCGTGAAATTTGTGTTGAAGGCGCTGTAACACGCGAAAGATTTTCGAGCGAGCGGATGTAATTCAGCAATTGTTCCTGGTTTTCGGCAAACAGTTTGTTGGTGCTCACCAGTTTATTTACGGCCATACGAAGGTCTTCCACATCTACCGGTTTCTGAAGGTAATGGATGGCGTTGGCATTGAGGGCGCGGATGGCATAATCTTTAAAGGCAGTTACAAATACCACCTGGAATTTTTTATCGGGAATGGATTCCAGGAAATCAAAACCCTCGGTGCCGGATGGCATACAGATGTCGAGGAAAATAACCTGCGGCGAAAGCGTTTTTAAACATTCCCTTGCATTTTCAGGGCCGTTGGCCATGCCTGCCACCTCTATTTCGGGACAATAGTTCTGCAACAGGTACTTCAAATTTTCGCGGGCGTGAACCTCGTCGTCTACTATTAGGGCCCTCAGCTTCATTCTTGTAAAGATGGAAATTTTTTGGGAATATCCGGCTCAAAAAATGATACAATCCTGTGTTTCCGGATTAGGTGCTGAACAGAAGCTGCAAAAGGTGATAAAGCATCCGGACCGGAAACAAATCGGTTGACGGTTTTGTTAAAGCACCATTTAAGTGACTATTTAGATTGCTGGAGCCTGCGGATGGTTTGTTTGATGTGGTAATACTGATCTTTGAGGCTCAGGTATTCCTGGCTCCGGATGGTGATGGTTTTATCGGCCAGCAGCGAATTGATTTCTTTGATCAGCGCAATGAGGTCTTGCCGCGCATTGTATATTTTTACTTCTGTTTCTTCCAATCAGCAACACGTATCAAAAGAAATGCCAGCCTTTGGCAGGGCAGAATGTGGCGCCAAAATTAGGAGTTGATTAGAAATGCTCTGTTAAGCCCTTCAGCTGAAAAAATAGCGGGAAACCGGAGTATCATTGTGCTAAATTCTGGTATGTCTGTTATGAGGTGGGTGAGTACGTTAAATGTGATTCCGGAGGATGGAGAAGAGGTACTTTTGCGTGCAGGGGGGCAATATCACCTGGCAGTTTATTCGGCCAGGGAAGAGGCTTTTGCTCTCAGAAGCGGTGTGAAGGTAAAAATTGCACAAATGGAAGTTCAGTGGATGCACCTGGTAAAACCGGAATCTAACAGGCCACCATCTGATTGAGCCAGTTTTCGGCGTCGTACGCGTTGTCAAAAAATTCCATTGGTGTTACCGGGCTAAACAAAACCTTACACAGCCGCGCCAGTTTAAAATGCGATTTTCTTTTTAAAACATAAGCCTTGGCAAGGGGGTAGGAGGTATTGCTGCGTTTAAACAGGCTTTTTAATCCGTCGAGCGTGATGTGCGATCCTTCGTGAGAAACTACCAGAACCAGGATGGATTTTCCACCCGCGATCTTCAGAATGTTCTGGATCACCAGTTCCACTTCTTTGAGACTGTAATTGATGGGTTTTAGCCTTACTTCCACAACGTAATCAGAACGCAAAGTGATTTCGCTTACTGGATCATTGGAACTGGCTATCACCTTTACCTCATTGGACTGTTGCATTGTTTTTAAGAGCGGATTTGTGCCTTGCAGCAGGGTTTATACGGGAGGAAGGCGTTTGGGTTGCGGATGCTTCACAGAAGATTAAAAAAACGGCTGCTATGGCTTAGCTTGAGGAAAAAGCAACAAAAAATCTCATGATTAAGTTTTAATCCTGAATTAATGAGTCAGGCGGCCTTATCGTTGAGGGAAAAAAAGCGGTTCAGGAATCACAGGTCTTATATTTGTTTTAACCTAACATCACCCATCATGAAAAAGTACATTTACATTTTTACTGTTCTATTCAGCTGTTTTTATTTTTCCACTTACGCCCAGGTCCCGGTTTGCCAGGATTATTTTTACCAGTCGGGCATGAGCGGCTGCATTTACCGGCTTGAGCCGGGGGTGATGTCTTACACATCCCAGGGGCCTGCGCTACCCGGCAACGCGTCGGGATTGGCGATAGGTCCTTCTCTCAGTTTTAACGCGCCCAATCCTACTTACTGGACGGTAAACAATGGAACTTATCATTATTATAACGGCTCAACGTTTATTAATACGGGGCATTCTGCAGGCGGTTCGGGTTTTACTAACCCCGGCGCAGGAGCCAACTATATTTTTAATGTTAATTCAAACGGGGAAGTGTCCAGGTACGATGGCACAGGTCCTGCCGTGGTAATTGCTACTCTTTCAGCGTACAGCCTGGGTTTTGGTTTTCAGGACATAGTCGGCGATCAGAATAATAATTTTTATCTGCTGCGTTATGCGCAACCAGCCTGTCTCAGTGTGTTTAATTCAAACGCGGTATTTACCTGTTCTTACAGCGCCACAGGATTGTCAGGTGATCCATATAGCCAGGGATTTGCCATCAGTGCCAATAAGGTTCATGTTCTGCAGGGCTGGAATTCATACCGGGTAGGAACAGTTTCCGGAAGTACCATTAATTTCAGCGTCGGCGGTGTTCTGGGCTGTCAGCCCGAAGATTTTGCCAATTGTCCGGCCACGTCCCTTCTTGCGCCTCCTATTACAGATGGGGGCTCTTCAGCAATCAGTTGTCTGAACCCCACAATAACCCTCAGCTCCAACGATGTTTTAAATGTGAACACTTATACCTGGACCGGGCCTGGCATTGTAAGTGCCGCATCAGGTCAAAGTATTGCGGTGAATCTTCCTGGTGTGTATTCGCGCACCCTTAACACTTGTGCGGGATTGGTTCATGTAACTTCTCATACTGTGACTACAAGTTCTGCTTATGATCAGCCCGTTCTCAATGCTTCAGATTCGGTAAAATGCCGCAATGGCGTGCCGGTGACCTTGACGGCCGGCGCGATGGCCAATTACACCTGGGCACCCGCGGCATCACTCAGTTCAGCTGTTGGAGGAAGTGTGCTCGCCAGTCCAAGCATCACTACTATTTATACCGTTACCGGCTCACTTAATAATTGTACCGGCACAAGTACCATCATGGTCAAATCACTGCCGGACGTGCCTCCGGTTATTGTGCCAAGTAATTCAATGATCTGCGCCGGGGCTTCGGTGACACTTAATTCCGGAGGATTTCCACAGATGAACTGGCAGCCCGGCGGTCAGACAGGAGGAACAATTGTAGTGTCGCCTGCCAGTTCAGTTGTTTACAGTTTAACAGGTACCAACGCGCTTGGCTGTTCTGAATCAGCGACCATTGCTATTACTGTGATCGATTATCCTTCTCTCAGTACCACTGTAT
This sequence comes from uncultured Akkermansia sp., assembly GCA_964517305.1. Classification (GTDB taxonomy): domain Bacteria; phylum Bacteroidota; class Bacteroidia; order B-17B0; family Aurantibacillaceae; genus Aurantibacillus. Next base: position 2,005 of record CAZFCR010000094.1, on the reverse strand, counting down.
CTTCGCCAACGCTGTGCTCAGGCAATAATGTTGTGATCAATTCTGGTGGGGCAGCCAATTACGATATTCAACCCGGAAGTTTAGCTGGGGCCTCTGTGCAAGTGACACCGCTCGTTAGCACGGTATACACCGTACAGGGCAGCAACTGGAATTGTTCCGTAAGCAAAACAGTAGCTGTTACCGTTTTTGATTTGCCGCAGGTTTCAGTGGTGACTAATAATTCTTTGATCTGCACCGGCGAGCCTGCGATACTCACCGCCAGTGGCGCGCTGGACTATTCCTGGAGCACGCAGGACAGTGCCGCAAGTATTGTTGTTAACCCGCTGTTCACCACTACGTATTCTGTAATCGGTACCAATGCCGAAGGCTGCAGCAAAATCAGTTTGATCCAGCAGGTAGTGTCGGAATGCACGGATATTTCTGAAGCGCAAAAGGACGCCACGTTTGATTTATATCCCAATCCATCAAAAGACATCGTTTACATTACTTTAAACAACCAGAGCTCAGGATTTGATCTACGTGTAACGGACGTGCTTGGAAAGATTGTGCTTGAACAAATTTGTTTCGGACCAAAAACACAACTGGATGTTTCATCACTGAAGAATGGCGTTTATTATGTGCAGGTCTCTGAGCTGAATCAGCTGAAGGGCCGGAGATTGCTGGTTGTGGAGTAGATTTTTTTAAAGAATTAAAGGCCGTCTTTGAAAGGGGACGGCTTTTTGGTTTGAAAATTTTCTCAAAGCAGATCGCGCACTGCTTTTTTACTTAATTTTAATAATGCACCCAATGAAGCAACTTCTTGTCATATTGTTTTTTTTAACTGCACATCTTTCATATACTCAGAATAAGTGGAATTGGGTATCATCTGCTCCGTCAGGGGAGATGGTGTACGGTTCAAATGACGATATACTGCTCACTGGTACTTACCAAAAGTCGGCCGTGGTAGGTAGTTACACAATTGATTCTCCAGGTTCTACGGGCTGTTTTGTTGCCAGCATTAACCGCAGCGGGGATGTAAACTGGCTTAAGAAAACAATTTCGATTAACGGGGGAGGGTGGGTCAGGTCGAACTGCATTTGCACTGATGAATCAGGCAATATTTATTTATTGGGTATACAGACGGGATCTGTGATTGTAGAAGATTCGATTATACTTGGTCAAACGGGCTTCACACTTTTTAAATATAAGGCTGACGGTAAATTTCTTTGGGCAAAAAATGTAGGATGGGGCGCAGGTGATTTCAGTTCCATGAAGAGCCGCAATGGCCTGATTTATCTCGCGGGCAGTTTTGTTGTACTGCCGGCCAGTCCTGTGATCATGGGACCTTATTCCTATACTACTCAGCCCGGACCGGTTTATCCGGGAGGACCGTGGAACAACGACGCCTATCTCGCTAAATTGGATACGGCAGGAAAAGTTCTGTCGTTACTTAATTTTGGAGGTACAAAAGATGACCATTCAACGGGCCTCGCACTCAACAATGCCGGAGAGATATTCTTTTCAGGCAAGTTTATGAGTCAGAGTATAGCCATTGGCAGCTTTTCATTAAGTAAGCCAACAGGAAGCGGCGCGTTCCTTTTAAAAATGGACGCTAACGATCAGGTTGTGTGGGCCAGAAGTATTGACGGTTTGTACGGATCGTTACAGATAGATGCCGATCAGATGGGGAATGTTTGTATTGTTGGAAACTTCCAGGAGCCTGATCTGATCGTTGACAACTTTGTGATCGCTGGTTCCGGTGCTGTTTCCAAGAATGGGGTTTTAATAAAATTTGATGGCCTCGGAAAATTCAGTTGGGCTAAATCTGTTGTTGGAAACGGCAGTCTGAAGGATGAGGCCTGTGATGCTGTATTTGTTGATGGAGAAGACAAGATATATGTAAGCGGGACTTTCAGAAGCAGTTCGTTACAGTTGGGTGGTTATACTCTGTATAACAATACATCGATACCCAACAAAAAACTTTTCGTCATGCAACTGGAGCCCGGAGGAAGTGTAACCCGGGCGT
>CAZFCR010000093.1:0-10354 GCA_964517305.1 uncultured Akkermansia sp. | reverse complement strand
ATTGCCTGAAACATTCGCCTGCCTGATCCGGACTTTCGCTGATCCATTTTTCAATTCTCAGAAAGTTCATCAGTTTATCCTTGTCATCCAGCGAACCGGCCAGTGCCTGCTGTTTCTGTACTTTCATCATTGGTTTCAAAAGATCAAATCCCTGGTTAAGGAACGATCCAGGAACCAGGCCGTGGTTACCCTCCACCAGCAGATCAAAATCCATGTCGCGACTCCATCTGAACAGCAAACCGTCGTTCGAGCTGAAATCAATGGGTGTAACATGCGTCACCAGATTTTTTACTTTATCGGGATGCAGGGCCGCGTAAATAACGCTTAAAGTACCTCCCTGGCAGATGCTCAGGATATTGACCTTGTCGATGCGGTGTTCTTTCCTGATATGATCAACACAGTTATTGATGTAACCATTTACATAGTCATCCATGTCAAGATATTGGTCGCCCTTTCCAGGAAAACCCCAGTCAATGAGGTAAACGTCAAGTCCTGCCTCCAGCAGATTTTTGATGTAACTGCGATCCGGCTGCAGATCGAGCATCTTATAGGTATTAACGAGCGCGTAAACAATCAATACCGGTGTTTTGTAAGTGGCCGGTGTCTGCCTGTCGTAACGGTAAAGTTTCAGTTTGTCTTCAGCGTATACTTCCGATTTTGGTGTGGTGGCAATGTCAACTTCGTCAATCTGCTTCAGTGTTTCAAAGCTTTTTAAAAGTTTGCTGCTCATGTTACTGAACTGTTCGATCAGGCTGTTCTCCATGGTTTTGTTGTTTTTGTAAATTTACGAATAAGCGGCTCAAATGGTCTCAAAACTGCGGTCGGTGAGCATACATTCTATGCGCGCCTCATCGATGAGGATAAAATTACGATTTTCCACGTCCCAGATCACCGCATCGATGCGTTTTACAAGCTGTTCATCGAAGTCGGGTCGTTCAGGCAGCTCATATCCGAATTCCTTGTAGTCCCAGCGGTCATGTGGCAGGTCTTCCTCATTCAGGTAAAAAGGAACTTCCTGGAGCACCTTGTCATCTTGATCCAGAAAACGGATAAATACATGAACCGACCTGACACCGGGTTTAAAATACGACTGAAAAGAAAAACGCACTTTTCTGAATCCCTCCTCCGAAAAAAACTGCGGGTACGGTACTACATGCGCACGCCCGATGTAATTTACAGAATCGAAACGGAGAGCGGCTTTGCCTTCATGCGCCTGGCTACTGAGTTTTTTTACATCGGGATAATTTTCGAAATACTCGGTTGAGGAGTTCTGCTTAAGAATAGAAGATGGCGGCACGAGGTACATGTTTGTTTTGTTCACCCTGAAAAAATTACGCCAGAAGACTTCACCGTAGGTAGCATTCTCATCAAGTATACCCCTCCGCAATTGCATGCTTTTGAATTGAAAATAAACAACAGATAAAACTATCAGTACCACAAAAACTCCCCGCGTCCGTTTTCCCGTTTTTAATCCTGCAAAAGCTGAACAAAGAAGTACGGCGGGCAGAACATAAAAATCAATCAGTGCTCTTTTTACGATGGGCCAGTACCACCAGGCGCTGTAAAGAAAAACAATTCCGAAAAAAAACAGGAACAGGGTGATGGCTGAGCGCCTGGACATATACACCAGTCCCACGAGCGCAAAAAATACCAGCGGTACATAAACAAACAAACCCAGATGGTAACTGAACAGCGCGTCAAAGAACTTCGCGTTTTTAAAATCAAAAGTCTCGTTGGTATAAGTGTAAGCAAAGATAGAGCCGGTCTGCCGGTAAGTGATGGCGATCGTGTAAGCCAGCACCGCTAACGTGAGCAACATCAAAACGCCCTGTCGCCTTTTCAGCTTAAGAGAAGGCAAAGTGAAAGACCTCATAAATCCTTTGGGCATAAACGCGGGAATGGTAAACACAATCAAACCTGTTAACGGGCGGATGCACACCGCAATGCTCAGACACAAAAGAGCAGCAGCAACATGATCAGTCCGTTGATGCTCCGTCTTAAAAAAAGACACCACATAATACAGGAAACCGGCGATGAACGTAAACGAATACGCGTGAGACAGAGAATTTGCGCTGATGGCGTAGGTGAACAGGTAAGTGCCGTAAAACAAAGCGGCGGTGCTGAGATCGGCCCCAAAATCATCCTCAAACAGTTTAAACAGGAGTCTTCTCAGGAACAATAAACCAAGGAACAAATACACAAGCGAAGCCAGACCAACAGACCACTGATAGGGCCACGAATAACCATCTGCAGGCACATGAAAAATTTTGGCAATCAGATGTCCCGCAAGAAAAAAGGGCATCCAGATGAATGACAAACCCTGGTAATATTTGTTGATACGTTTATTGCCATATTTAACCAAAAGGTTGTCTTCCGGATTTGTAAAAGTGCTGTAAACATAATTGCTGTCGTGGGCCCTGTTAAACCATTTAAAGTCGAAATCCTTATCGTTGTAGATAAATATAGCAGGCAGGTAAGAATAATAACCGAGTCCATCGCCGGCTATAAAAGGATGCCAGGGAGATTTTAAAGGTCTGAGATAAAAAAACACCAGCAGCACGGAAACAAGAAATCCCTTAAAAAATAAACTGTATGGCGCCCGGGTTGCACTCATGTTATTTATCGGTTTCAAAACTGCGGTCGGTTAAAAAATAGTGAAGTTTCACCCGGTCAAGATAGATATTACTTTTTGCTTTTACGTTCCAGGCCAGTACATCCACATGAGATACCTCTGCCCTGTTAAGTGTGTCTTCCGTCGACACTTCGTAACCATACTCACGGTAATCCCACTGGCCGGATCGCAGTTCACCTTCGTTGATGTAAAAGGCGGCTTCTTTAATTTTACCGTCATTTTTATCTTTGAACTGCAACAGAAGATGAATGTTCGAAAGACTGTCATCGGCCCTGATCGCAAAAGAAAGCCTGATCTTTTTCTCCCCGCTCCGGTTAAAATAAGCCGGATACCCGCAAGTCAGCAGCTTTGAAATGTAGTTCTGAGGATCGAGTAACAAAGAAGCCCTTCCTTCATAGGCTGAAGTTGAATCAAGATGCAGGTCTTTGGCAAACGTATTAAAATCCTCCTCACAAAAATCATCCGCAAGCACCGAAGAAGGATGAACAGGAAAAACATAGGCTTTATTCAGCCTGAAAAAATTACGCCAGTAGATCTCTCCGGTATTCCGCCATTCATCCAGAGCGCCCACATGCATCTGGTAATGTTTTAACTGATAATACGCGATGCATACCGTCATCAAAACAATCGCCAGCCATTTAGATCCGGTTTTTTTAAACCTGTCAAGTGCCGCAGCAAGAAAAACAGCCGGCAATACATAGAAGTCGATTAATCCTCTTTTGGTAATGGGCCAGAACCACCAGGAGGCATAAATAAAGACCGCCACCAGAAACAGCATTGGCAGCCAGATCCGCATCTTTTTGTTAAGAAAAGGGATCCCTGCAAAAGCAACTAAAAAAACCGGAACATAAACAAAAAGCCCCATGTGGTAACTGAACAAAGCTTCCCAAAACCGGGAGCGTTCAAAATAAAATTTTTCATCGGTGTAGGTATATGGCAATAAAGAACCTGTCTGAATCCACATGATGCGAAACTGGTATACCAGCAGTGCAACAAACAAAAACAGAAACACAAAGGCGCTGAAATTGAAGCCACCGCTCTTAAATTGAAGGTTACGCCGACTCACAAAAGCGGGTACAGCTAAAACAATCAGGCCATCCAGCGGTCTGATAGCGATGATCAGGGCAAGCACCAGCAACAGGAGCAGCAGATTGCTCACCGCTACGGTACCGTTTGCACGGATTCTCTGAAGCAAATAAACAAAAACAACAACGAGTGAAAATGAATAAACGTGCGCCAGCGAATTAACGTTTACTGCAAATGGAAAAAGATGTGTTCCCGAAAAAAGCACACACGGCACCAGGATAGAAACAAACACATTGCGAAACAAACTGAACAAAAGTTTTTCAAGTACCACAAGTCCGAGCAGAAGGTACAATAACGACGAGAGCCCTATAGCTACCTGGTAAGGCGCAGAAAAACCGTCGGCCGGAAAATCCGCGACCAGTGCGAAAACGTGTGCGGCACCAAAAAATGGAAGCCATAAGAACGAAAGTCCCTGGTAATATTTGTTGATCCTGCGATCCTTGTATTTAACCAGCAGATTGTCTTCCGGATTTTCAAAAACACTATGAACATAGTACCGGTTGTGCACTTCGTTGAACCAGGCGAACTCGTAGTTTTTATCGTTATAGATAAAGGTTGCCGGCAAATAACTGTAATACCCCAGGCCGTCGCCCGCGATAAAGGGATGCTGCTGTGAATTAAATGGCCGCAGGTAAACAAAAACCAATGTTACCGACAAAAGCATCAACAGCACAAGCTGTTTCCTCGAAAATGTATGCGGCAAAACTGACACCGGGTAAATTTAGTTTTTTCCCTGATAGCGGACATAAAAAAACCGCCTGCGTTGTGCAGACGGTTTTTATGTAAATTGATCAAGTTTATTTTTTACGGTTTTTACCTTGTTTATCTTCTTCGGCTTCGTTGTTAACGCCGGCTTTCTGCTGAAGATCTTTCACCTGTTTCCTTAACTCGTGAATAGTCTTCTGCATCTCTTCCACTTCACTCTTAAAAACAATAGGATAATTCTGGAACATGCTTTCAAACTGGCTTTCAAAATGTTTTTTTACATCCATGCCCAGGTTGATGGTATCGCCTTTTATTTTGCTGAACTCATCGCTTGCAAACAGTTCGGTGAACAGTTCTTCGTTAACTTTTACCCACTCCTTGTACATTTCTTCAGCATTAGGAACCTCAGTCAATGTTTTTGGATCACTCATTTTTGCAGCATATTTTTCAGCGATCTTTTCAACGCCTTTTTTAGCGGTTTCCTGGAGCTGAGCCTGAAGCTCGGCCTGACGGATGCTGTACTGGGCCATCTTGTCCATAAGGGCAATCACTGCTTCAGCATTTTCTTTTTCTTTACCCGGGCTCACCAGTTTCATCAATGGTTCGAAAGTTTTTCCGAACACGTCCTGCATCTGGGTATAAAGATCTTTCAGGTTAGCCGCCGTGCCGGTGTTGAACAGCTGAGGAAAATTATCCTTCATGCTCTGCATCTGTGCGAAATATTCTTTTCCAAGGTTATTCTGAACCGTAAAAAACTGCTGAAGTTGTTTTAATCCATTGTTATAAACTTCTGAAACAGAATTATCGTTGTAAAGTGTTCCGAACATCTGTTTAGCCAGCGCTGAATAATTTTCGGCAGTAAAATGTTTTTTGTAGGCTTCAAAGTTGAACTGCCCTTTTTGCATGGCATCCGCCATTGGCTGGAAGAACTCCTGCATTTTAGCATACACCTGGTTGCCCTGCATAAAGTTGGCGAACACATTTTTATTAAACGCGCCGTTCATGTTCCTGCTCATGGCATCGTACGATGTATTGAGTGTATTGAGCCATGAATTGTAAATATTGCTGAAAGCGGTATTGGTCTGACCAAAACCTGACATATAATCCTGTGCAGGTTTACCGAAGTTGGCAAAACTGTTCTGGATGCTTTGCGTAAAATCGGCCATCTGTTTGGCATAACCGGCCTGCTGGTTGAACCAGTTGCGGAAAAATTCCTGAGGATCGTTATTGGTATTACCGAACATACCGGAAGCAGATTGCTGCATGTTGTTCAGAAGTGACATCTGTTTATCAAAAAATTCTTTATAAAGGTTCTGGCCTTCTCCGGCCATTGTACCTGTAGTAAAAGCGGCCTGCACCTTTTTTGCAGAATCCATCCAGTTATTAAGGAACTGTGTCTGGGTTTCAACCAGGTTGTCGAGTACGGGATTGTTGGTTTTCATTAATTTTTGGTTTTATATGTATTAAAATTCAAAGATTATCCGTAAAAAACTGTTTTTCAAGGCTTTACGAACACCCCTTGTTTCGCCGCAAATATCGTGATAAATTGTTCACCAGGCTGTTAAACCCCTCTTAAATTATTGTTAAATATTTAATATTCAGGCATTAGCAAGGGCTGTAAAGCCAGATTTCTCTTTGTACCTTTGTATTTCTGGAATCTACACTTCATCAACGGTACACGGCTTTTATCAAAAGCGAGGCCAGGCGGCTGGGTTTCGACTTCTGCGGCATTTCCCCCTCCGGTTTTCTCGAAGAAGAGGCACCACGCCTCGAAAAATGGCTGAAAGAGAACAAACACGGCGAGATGAAGTACATGGAGAATTATTTCGACAAAAGGCTCAATCCCTCTTTATTGGTGGAAGGTGCCCGGTCGGTGATCTCTCTTTTATACAATTATTATCCGCCTCAGCAGCAGAACCCCGAAGCCCCGAAGATCAGCAAATACGCTTATGGCAAAGATTATCACGAAGTGATCCGCGAAAAACTGAACGCGTTTTTGGAAAACATCCGCGCGGAGATTGGGGAAGTGAATGGCCGGGCTTTTGTTGACAGCGCCCCTGTGCTTGACAAAGCCTGGGCAAAAAAAAGCGGGCTCGGCTGGATCGGAAAAAATGCCAACCTGATCACGCGGCAACAAGGATCCTTTTTTTTTATTGCTGAACTCATCGTTGATCTTGAACTGGTTTACGACGGGCCCCTTAAAGATTACTGCGGCACCTGCACACGCTGCCTCGATGCCTGCCCCACTGAAGCCATTGTTGAACCCTATGTTGTAGATGGCAGCAAATGCATCAGCTACCTGACCATTGAACTCAGGGAGAACATTCCCGCTGAGTTTAAAAACAAAATGGACAACTGGGCCTTTGGCTGTGATGTGTGCCAGGATGTTTGTCCCTGGAACAGTTTCAGCCAGCCGCACACGGAAAATAAATTCCTCAACAACACCGGCATGCTGGAGATGAGCAGCGGCGAATGGCATGAGATGACGGAAGAAACATTTAAAAAAATATTCCCTCAATCTGCCGTAAAACGCGCCAAATACGCTGGTCTGAAACGCAACCTGGCTTTTATAAAACCTGCCGGCACATAATCAAAAAAAATCCCCACCCGGGGGTGAGGATCTTTAATCTATTAATTCAGGAATTACGCAGTGGTTACTTCCACTTTTGGAGCAGCGGCAAGAATTTCTTCGTTGGCTGCAGCAGCGTACTGGCTGAAGTTTTTAATGAATTGTTCCGCGAGATTTTTGGCTTTTTCGTCGTAAGCATTTTTATCGGCCCAGCTGTTGCGCGGGTCAAGGATCTCGGCAGGAACGCCTTCGCATGATTTAGGGAAAGCAAAACCAAAGAACTTGCTTTTACCGTATTCCGCTTTGTCGAGCTGACCGGTTAATGCAGCGGTGATCAATGCGCGGGTATAGGATAATTTGATACGGCTTCCAACGCCGTAAGAACCACCTACCCAGCCGGTGTTGAGCAACCATACGTTTACTTTGGTCTTTTTAAGTTTGTCACCTAAAAGCTCAGCGTATTTGGTTGGATGCAAAGGCAGGAAGGCTTTTCCGAAACAAGCTGAAAACGTTGTGGTAGGCTCGGTGATACCCATTTCGGTACCGGCTACTTTAGCAGTGTACCCGCTAATGAAGTTGTACATGGCCTGACCGGTAGTGAGTTTGCTGATTGGAGGCAACACACCAAAAGCATCGCAGGTGAGGAAAAATATATTTTTAGGTACATCACCCACTGCAGGATCAACCGCGTTCTGGATGTAACCTGAAGGATAACTTACACGGGTATTTTCAGTTCTGCTGATGTTCGCGTAATCAACGGTGGTAGTACCGTCGTAACAAGCGATATTTTCCAGCAGAGAGCCAAATTTAATAGCGTTAAAGATCTGTGGTTCTTTTTCAGCGGTCAGGTCAACGCATTTCGCGTAACAACCACCTTCAAAGTTAAACACACCGGTGTCGCTCCAGCCATGTTCATCATCGCCAATGAGTTTACGGTTAGGATCTGCGCTCAGGGTGGTTTTACCTGTTCCTGAAAGACCAAAGAAAATAGCTGTATCGCCGTCTTTTCCGATGTTGGCAGAACAGTGCATGCTCAGCACTTTCTTTTCGTGAGGCAGAATGTAATTCAGTACAGCGAAGATCGATTTTTTGATCTCACCTGTGTAACCGGTACCACCAATGAGGATGGTTTTTTTAGTAAAATTGATGATCGCAAAATTATGCTGACGGGTGCCGTCGATCTTAGGATCAGCCTTAAAACCAGGCGCGTTGATGATCACCCAGTCGTGTTTAAAATTTTTGATCTCTTCTTCGGTTGGACGAAGGAACAGATTGTAGGCAAACAAGTTGCTCCACGGGTATTCATTCACCACGCGGATGTTGATCCTGTATGTTGGATCAGCACAGGCATAAGCATCGCGCACCCAGATCTCTTTTCCCGCCAGGTAAGCGAGCATGCGGTTATGAAGTAAATCAAATTTATCGGATTCAAAACGGTTGTTCACATCTCCCCACCAAACACTGTCTTTTGTGTTCTCGTCATAAACCACAAATTTGTCTTTTGGCGAACGACCTGTAAACTCTCCTGTATCAATCGCTAAGGCACCGACATCGGTCAAAAATCCTTCTCCTCTGACAATACTCTCCTCAACCAGTTCACTCGGATGAAGATTCCAGTACGCCATGTCAACGTTAGAAAGGCCAAGCTGGGCGACTGAAGCATTTTCTGCTTTAATTCCAATTTCGTTCATTATCAATTTTTAAAAATTATTAAATAAAGCGCAAAGATACGGAAAAAACAGGCTCGTTTTTTGGCTTTTTAGACATTTTAAGAAGTCCAAAAGCAAATTTATCTTATTGACAGTGAGACCAGTTGAGAGCGGCGCGCAATTTTCTTTATCTCTTTTACGAAGGCTTTTCTTTTACATGCTTTTAGTTCGGTCAGGGGTAGACAAATGCGCTGTTCACCTTCCCTGCCCATGTTACGGGAACTGTGACTGAGCTTTTTCCTGCCAATCAGGTTCATCACCTCATCATAAGCTTTCCAGTCAATACACGCCCCGTAGCTGCCGAAATCGATCTCCATGGCACAGGCAGCGTCGCTTACCCCTTTAAAAACAACAGTATCTTTGGTTGGCTGCCGCTGACTGACCTGCTGGGCATTGATTCCGCTTACAACGAAAAATAAAATAAGACCAATAAAAATCTGTTTCATCAGTTTTGTGTTAGAAACGTTTTTTAAAAAGCGGGATACAAAGGCTCAACCATCCTGCAACAAAAAGCAGGCCACCAATTGGCGTTACCGGTCCAAGGAACGACAGCCAGGGTGCCCCCATGAGATGGCGTGTGCAAAGCAGGTAAAGCGATCCGCTGAAAAGCAAAATCCCCCAGAAGAAAAACAGAAACGCCCAGCGAAAAAACCTGCTGTTATAATGGTTTTGCAAAAGAAGAATAAGCAACATGCCGATGGTGTGATACATGTGGTATTTTACGCCGGTATCAAATCCGTTGAGCTGATCAGGCGTGATCAGTCCGCCCGGGAGCTGGTTTTTAAGAGCGTGCGCGCCCAGGGCACCCAGGGCAACAGCTACAGCGCCTAAAAATCCGGTGAGGGCCAGTTGTTTTCTTGTTTTTTTCTGATCCATGTTATTTGTTTTTCAACTCATTCATGATCTGAATATCCGACTTCCCGCTCATGGCCATGGCAGCTTTCGCATTGTCGGCCCACACACTCTTTGGATATTCATCAATGATCTGCTGGTAATACCTGCGCGCTTCCAATTCATTATTCAAATGCGTTACATCATCGTACAACTGGGCCAGTAAAAAAATGGCAGCGGGCCTGTCGCGGAATTGCGGATAGGCATCAATACAACGTTCGAGCACCAGCTGAGCCTGCGGAATGTTATTCACCGCACGGGCCACCTGCGCCGTTTTAATCAGAAAGATCGGACTCAGGCTGTCGTGGCGGCAATAATAAGCGTAATCGGTAAATACTTTGATGGCCTTGTTGGCGGAAACAGGTTCCACCTCCAGCTGTGTCATCAGGATGCTGTCGTAAACCAGGGCTTCCGCTTTCATTTTTGCGCAGTCGCTGAAATAATTTTTTGCAAACCGGGTGTTGGAATCCACGGCGGCTACCTCGTCCTGCGAAGCGCTTTCGTCTTTGCCTTTGCAGGACACGAATAAAAAGAGGATCAGAATGGCAGGAAAACACAGACAATAAACTCTTCTGCTGAGAAATGCTGACGCTGGTCGTTTGATTCCTGAACCCATGTTTTATTTTTTTGGTTTGTACACTTTGATCTTGTAATCGGCACCAGTTTTTCCGCTGGCAATGTCGTTCAGTTTTCCGGAGATCATTTTTCGTTTAAAAGGGCTGATGCGATCGGTAAACAATTTTCCTTCGATGTGATCGTATT
>CAZFCR010000092.1:7037-10359 GCA_964517305.1 uncultured Akkermansia sp. | reverse complement strand
CCCTCCGCTGGCTTGTACTCATTTCTTACCTCGTGGGTCTTTCTATCGGCGTTCACTTGCTTAATCTTCTTGTTATACCAGCGATTGGTTTTATCATCTATTTCAAAAAATACAAATTCAGCTGGAAAGGATTTTTTACCGCGGGCATCGTTTCGGTACTCATCCTTTATTTTGTTCAGAACCTTGTGATCCCGAAAATGGTAAAATTCATCGCGGATTATGAAGTGTTTTTTACCAATAAAGCCGGCTTGGGATACAGTACAGGTACACTGCTCTTTTTTGTATTGCTGATCCTTTCGCTCACCAGTCTGATCGTATACACTGTAAATAAAAAAGAAAAGGCGTATAAAATCGGATTTTATTCAGCCATCGTACTTTCAGCCTTTGCGGTGATCACAGCGCCAAGCGGAAGCGGCATCTTTACCCGTTTAATAATGCTGGGCGGTATTTTATATGGGATTAACAGGTTTAAAAACAAAACCGTTACGCTCAACGCGGTATTTTTAAGTTTTGCAACGCTGCTGATCGGTTATTCTTCATTTTTTGTGCTAGTGATCCGCTCTTCAGCCAACACGCCGATGGATGAGAATGATCCTGAAAATGCGCCGAATATGTTGTCGTATTTGCTTCGCGAACAGTATGGCGACTGGCCTGTGCTTTACGGTCAGTATTACAGCGCGCCTCAGCGTCCGCGCAGCGAGTTTGGCAGCGGCGATCCGATCTACGCGAAGGACGAGGCGAATGGAAAATACAAGGTCATCGACACCCGCAAAAATTCAATTCCAAAATACGAGAAAGATTTCTGCACACTTTTCCCACGCATGTACAGCAGCCAGTCGCACCATGAGGCAGGCTACAAATACTGGGGTAATGTGGCAGAGAATAAAAGAAATATCAGATACGACAGGGAAGAATCGGGGTCTATTGAAACTCCTACATTTGGCGCTAATCTGAGATACTTTTTTTCTTACCAGATCAATTACATGTACCTGCGGTATTTTTACTGGAACTTTGTTGGCAGGCAAAATGATGTGCAGGGTACAACGGGTAATAACATGGATGGGAACTGGAAAACCGGGATTCCTGCCATTGATAACATGCGGCTGGATTACGACACTACGAAACCGATTTACCGCGATCAGAAAAATTTTGCGAGTAACAGTTTTTTCGCGCTGCCTTTTATTCTTGGACTTCTGGGCGTGTTTTTTCATTTTAAACGCAGCAAACCTGATGCGTGGGTAGTTCTTTGTTTTTTCCTGCTTACGGGACTCGCCATTGTGGTGTATCTGAACCAGACGCCTTATCAGCCGCGTGAACGTGACTATGCATACACGGGCAGCTTCTACGCTTTCGCTATCTGGATTGGTTTTGGTGTGTTATACCTGTTCGATCTCTTCAGCAAAAAATTATCGGGCACGGCCGCGGTTGCTCTTTCAACTGCACTGAGTCTTTCTGTGCCAACTGTAATGGCTGCACAGGGTTGGAATGATCACGATCGCTCACTTCGCAGTCTGGCCCGCGATTGCGCCATCAATTATCTGCAAAGCTGCGCGCCCAATGCCATCCTGTTCACCAATGGCGATAACGACACCTTCCCTCTCTGGTACGCCCAGGAGGTGGAAGGCATCAGAACCGATGTGCGCGTTGTGAACCTCAGTTTATTGCAGACAGACTGGTACATCAAACAAATGCGCCGCGCGGCTTACGACAGCAAGCCGGTTCCGTTTACCATTCCTGAACAAAGACTGGAAGCCGAGAAGATGTCGTACCTGATCGTTAACAACCAATCGCCGGTGCCTATGGAACTGGGTAAAGCTCTTGAGATCGCGATCAGCGAAAATCCTGATGCAAAATACGATAACGGGGGCGATCTCATCGATATTCTTCCTTCATCAAAACTGTACGTAGATGTTGACAGTCTGGCCGTGATGAAAAACGGTGTGCTGAGTGTTAAGGATACTGCCCGCATCACCAAGCGTATCAGCTGGGATCTTGGCGGACGCAATTACATCACTAAAAATGACCTGATGGTTCTCGACCTTGTTGCCAACAACAAATGGCAGCGCCCGATTTATTTCGCGGTTACCACGGGCGATGAAGCTTATGTGGGTCTGAAAAAATATTTCCAGCTGGAAGGACTTTCATACCGTTTTGTTCCTGTAAAACAGACAGAGTCAGAAGAAGCGCAGGGCGGTAGGGTGAATACAGAAGTGATGTACGATAACATCATGAATAAATTTCTCTGGGGAGGAATGGATAAACCGGGTGTTAATCTTGATGAGAACAGTCTTCGCATGGCGGGCAACCTGCGCATGCAGATGGGAATTCTCGCGGGAGCGCTTATTTCGGAAGGTAAAAAAGACAAGGCGATTAAAATTCTTGACAAATGTCTGACGGTGATGCCTGAAGAGAATGTGCCATACGATGCTACGATTTTCACAATTGCAGGCGCCTATTATGAGCTGAAAGAATTTAAAAAAGCGAATGATCTGGCGAAAAAACTTTTCGACATCTACGAAGGTGATCTTAAAATCTATAATGCCCAGAAACCTAATCGCAGGAATGCATACAGCCGCGATATAAACCAGGCAAAAGAGATATTAAAGCGTTTGACCGGCATGTCGCAACAGTTTGGACAGTTTGATGTGTATCGTGATTTTATGAGCCGTTTGCCGGCGGTGATGCCTGAAGAAGAAATGGCAGCGCCGGAGTCGCAATACCAGATGCCTTAAAAATCAAGTAAGCATTTGTTTTGAAAAACCTGCTGCTCATACAACCCAACGGTTTGCTCCGGAGTATTTACCCGAAAGCAACCTGGAATGAGAGCCGGGACTCAAAAAACATTTACCTTACTTTTGATGACGGGCCCATTCCGGGCCTTACGGAATGGGTGCTCGACGAACTGAAGGCGGCAGAGGCAAGAGCCACTTTTTTTTGTGTTGGCGATAACATCAGGAAACATCCTTCAATTTTTGAGAGGATCAGGCAGGAAGGGCATACCGCCGCCAACCATACCATGTATCACACTAAGGGATTTAAGAATGGCGCGGGCGCTTACCTGCAGGAAGTAGAGGAGTGTGGCGCCATGGTGGGTAATCGTTTGTTCAGGCCACCTTATGGCCAGCTGAAAAAAAGTCAATACCGGGGCCTCATCGAAAAAGGGTACCAGATTGTTTTCTGGGATGTGATCTCTTATGATTATGAGAACATACCCGAGCAGCAATGTTTTCGCAATGTGGTTGGCAACACGCAGAACGGCAGTATTGTGTTATTTCACGATAATATAAAAGAAAGGTCTGATCTTGAATGTCAGCTGTCCAGA
>CAZFCR010000092.1:5962-7027 GCA_964517305.1 uncultured Akkermansia sp. | reverse complement strand
AACATTTTAGAGAAAAAGGATTTCAGTTCAGGGCCTTACCGACCGGGGAGCCGAATCAGGCCTGAGTTTTAGACTTGTAAAGCGGCACAGTACTGCAGGGTTCGCCGTACATGATGCTTTTGGCATGGGGTTTTAGTTTGGCAGTAATCTGAACAAAAGCGTTCACGGGCACTTTTTTGTCGCCACAACCCTTGATGACCACACGGGCATCCTTATAATCTTCTGCCTTTAGTTCAGCCAGTTTTTCAGTGAAAAGAAAATTTTCCACCTCGGTTTCGTTCCCGAAAAAAACCCTTTTTGCAAACGGCTCAAGGGCCAGTGTGAGCAACATGTAGGCCCAGGTGGGTACAATGGCATCCGTGCTGCAGACGATGCCTACAATTTTATCCTGGTAAACAGACCAGTCGTTGTTTTTAATAAAATCCCGGAAGTCCTTTTCTTTTAAGATCAATCCATGAAAAAGCTGGTCTTTGATATCAAATATGACCCGCTCTCCCGGAACTGAAAATTCCTCGAGGTCGATGCTGATGATTCCGCTTCCCGCGACTTTATTGACTATCTTGTCCATTTAACAGGGCTAAATTACACAAAGTGAAAGAGAATAAAACTTAAAAAACCGTAATTCGCCGGGGTGGAATGATATATCTCAATAATTGGTAAAAAAACAGTCGGGGTCTTTGTTCAATCGCTTAATTTGAGGTATATTCAAGGTTTGTAAATAGACATTACAAAATCTTTTTTTTAAACACCTTGGGCCGCATCGGTTTAATATTATTGCTGTTAATCAGCCTGTGTACTTTTTCGCAAAGCACCGATACCCTGCACATACATTATTACGCCCACATGCCTTTTGCTTACAACGAAGGGGGCAAGGTAAAAGGCATAGAAGTGGATATCATGAATGAATACATTCTCTGGTTAAAGGCCAAGAAAAAAATCCAGACCACGTTTAAATATTCAGAGTACAACGATTTTTCAGGGTTTTACAACGGCGTAAAAACCAGTTCTAAAAATTCTTTCGGATTAGGCTCCGTGACCATCAGTCCCGACAGATTAAAAGAAATT
>CAZFCR010000092.1:0-5952 GCA_964517305.1 uncultured Akkermansia sp. | reverse complement strand
TTTTACTTCGGCTTACATCAAAAGTGTTGCTTTTTGTATTACCAACGGCAACGCGCCCGATGTTAAGACACGCAACGCGGATGAGATCGTTCGTTCTCTGGGAAGCATGAACGCGCTTACCATGATGAATACCTCGCTTCAGAAATATGTGAACGATATCAAACGCACTTACATACAGGATCTGAAGGTAACCTACCATCCCAACGAGGTGAAAATTCTGGATGAGATCTCAAGGAATGTGTTGTCGTTCGGATACGTTGACGCCATCGGTTTCTGGATGTATCTTAAAAACAATCCTGGCAAATTTTTAAAAATGCAGAAGATCCTGAGTCAGTCAAAAGACGAGATGGGTTTTATTCTTCCCAAAGGCAGCCAGCACAAAGCTTTGTTCAATGAATTTTTCGCCACTTTTAAAACTTCACCTACTTACCGCGCCATCCTTGAAAAATACCTGGGGTCGTACATGGCGCAGAACGTGGCCATTTAACCTGCAAGCACCAGCCCGCACATGATTTCCATTGACAAAACACTGATCAGCGAAGACGTACTTGAAAAACGTTTTGTCTGCGATCTCAACGCCTGTAAAGGGGCCTGCTGTGTAGCCGGCGACAGCGGCGCACCGCTCGATAAAGATGAACTTTCAGTTCTGGATTCAGTTTTGGAAAAAGTAAAACCCTATATGGTGAAAAAAGGCATTCGCGCCGTTGAAAAATTCGGAACCTACGTGGTAGACAGCGATGGTGATTACACCACCACCCTGGTAAGCGAAGGGGCCGAGTGTGCTTTTGTTTATTTCGATGAAAATAAAATTGCAAAATGCGCCATTGAAAAAGCTTACTATGACGGCGTTATTGACTGGAAAAAACCGATCAGCTGCCATTTGTATCCCATCCGTATTTCGCCTTATAAAGGATACGACGCGGTTAACTACAGTACCTGGGACGTGTGTAAACCAGCCTGCGAGTGTGGAAAAAAACTTGATGTGCCTGTTTATAAATTTCTGAAGGAGCCCCTCATCCGGAAATACGGAAAAGAATGGTTCAAACAACTTGAAAAGGTGGCCACACTTTATGATAAAGACAAAAATAAAAAAGTAAAAAAGCCGGCGGTCTGATCGCTGAATCACGTTTTCCATCACATTTAACCAACAACACATGAAGATTCTCATCACAGGCAGCAATGGTTTGCTGGGACAGAAACTTGTTTATAAACTCAGGGGCAACAAAACTCACACCTGCATTGCCACCGGAAGGGGCGCTAACAGGCTCGTAAAACAGGACGGTTATACCTATGCAGAACTGGATATTACGAACCGTGCCAGTGTAAAAAAAGTGTTTGAGGAATTTAAACCGGAGGTGGTGATCAACACCGCGGCCATGACCAACGTAGACGCGTGCGAAACCGATCGTGAAAATTGCTGGCTGATGAATACTACCGCGGTTGAATACCAGGTAGAGGTGCTGAATGAAATGATGCTGGCCGATCAGAGTTACAAGCCGCATTTTATTCACCTGAGCACAGATTTTATTTTTGACGGCACCCATGGTCCGCTTGATGAAAATGAAAAACCTAACCCGCTGAGTTATTATGCCGAGAGCAAACTAGCGGCTGAAAACATAGTCATGGCATCTAATCTCCACTGGGCCATTGCGCGTACCGTGCTCGTTTACGGGATCGTTGATAACATGAGCAGGAGCAACATTGTGCTCTGGGTGAAATCGAATCTCGAACAAGGGAAAACAATCAATGTGGTCGACGATCAGTTCAGAACACCAACTCTGGCCGAAGATCTGGCCGATGGCTGTTTGCTGATCGCAGAAAAACGCGCCAGGGGCGTGTACAATATTTCAGGAAAAGATTTTTACAGCATTCTTGAACTGGCGCGCACAGTGGCTGATTATTATGGGCTTGACAAAAGTCTGATCAAACCGAGTAAAAGTACCGACATCAAGCAGCCCGCAAAACGGCCGCCTGTAACCGGTTTTATCATTGATAAAGCCGTTCGCGACCTGGGATACGCACCTCACAGTTTTACCGAAGGCATCCGTTTGCTGGAAGAGCAGATAAAAACCATGGGCAAATAGGTTTCTACATTTTACGGTTGATATCTTCACGGCTATACCAGTCTGTTTCTAAACCGATTGCTTAATTTTATTCAGATCATACCAGTGGCCGGAAGACTGCTTGTTATTAATTTTGTATCGTGTCGAATCCAATTAAAAAATTAGCCGGGCAAACTGTTATATATGGATTGGGCACCATTTTACCCCGGTTCATTAATTACGGACTCACTCCCTTACTTACCTACATTTTCAGGAAGCCGGTTGATTATGGCATCAATTCGGAACTGTACGCCTACATTGCGTTTGTGAACGTGATCTTCACCTATGGCATGGAGACCGCTTTTTTTAATTTTTCGAACAAGGAGGAGAATAAAGCCAAGGTGTTTAACACGGTGTTCAGTTCCATCCTGCTTTCCACGGTTTCTTTCAGCGTGCTTCTTTTTCTTTTTTCCGGTTCCATTGCCGAATGGCTCGAGTATCCGGATAAAGTCAATTTTATTCACTGGATCATTCTGATCGTTGCAAGTGATGCTTTGATGGCCATACCATACGCCCGCCTGAGATTGAGCAACCGGGCCAAAAAGTTTGCATTGTTAAAAGCAGCCAATGTTTTTGTAAATGTTGGTTTGCATGTGTATTTTTTTGTGTTTTGTAAATCCGCGCATGAGGCGGGTGAGGCATCGTTTAACGCGTTGGTTTACCGGCCGGAGATTGGCATTGGTTATTCGTTTGTTGCCAACCTGCTTGCCAATGCGGTTTCACTGTTATTGCTCGGGCCGGAGTTTCGCGATTTTAAATTCGGGTTTGACACGGCGCTCTGGAAAAAGATGCTTCAGTATGCCTGGCCTTTGCTCGTGCTCGGACTCGCGGGAATGGTGAATGAAACTTTCGACCGTTTGATCCTTAAACACCTGTTGCCGGATGGCGCAGGCCAGCACGCACAGGGTGTTTACGGAGCCTGCTACAAAATCTCTGTGCTGATGATCGTTTTTATTCAGGCCTTCAGGTACGCTGCCGAACCATTTTTCTTTAACAATGCAAAAAATGCAGACTCAAAAAAAGTGTATGCATTTGTGATGAAGGTGTTTGTGATCTTCTGTTCATTTATTTTTCTCGGCACCATGATGAACCTGCCCTGGCTTAAATACATTGTGAGTCCGCCATACTGGGAGGGTTTAAGTGTAGTGCCGATCCTGCTGGTGGCTAATCTTTTCCTGGGCGTTTATTTTAACCTCGGCATCTGGTATAAGCTGAGCGGGCAAACCGTTTACGGTGCTGTTATTACTGTGGCAGGCGCCCTGATCACACTCAGCATCAATTTCTGGTTTGTGCCTTATTATGGTTTTATTGCCTGTGCCTGGGCAACACTGGCGGCTTATGGCGTCATGATGATCCTGTCGTACCTGCTGGGTCAGAAACATTTCCCAATCAATTACAACATACGCGCAATCGGTGTGTTTTTTACACTGGCCATGGGTTTTTACCTGCTTTCGCTACTGTGGAAAGACACCGCACTTCCGCTCAGGCTGTTCCTGAATAATTTGTTAGTATTCGTATTTGTTTACCTGTTTTATAAACTTGAATTTTCAAACATTAAAAATTTTAAAACTACTGCCGTTGTTAACGATCAAAGTAATTAACCGCTCGGGCCATGTTTTGCCCGAATATGCCACAGCGCTGGCTGCCGGTCTGGATTTAAAAGCTGAACTCAGCGAGGCCATTGTGTTGAAACCGCTTCAGCGGCAACTGGTGCCTACGGGTTTGTTTATCGCGCTCCCGGCGGGATATGAAGCTCAGATAAGACCAAGAAGCGGGCTTGCTTTTAAAAATGGGATCACCGTTCTTAACTCACCCGGCACCATAGATGCAGACTACCGCGGCGAGATAAAGGTATTGCTGGTGAATCTTTCAGATACCGAATTTACGATCAATAATGGAGAGCGCATCGCTCAGATGGTAGTAGCCAAACATGAACAGGTGAGCTGGGAGCAGGTGTCTCAACTTCCAGACTCTGTGCGGGGGGACGGGGGTTTCGGAAGCACCGGTAAACACTGATTTTCTGAGATTAAACCAGGGTATGCGTGTTTATGCACGCATGCTGATCAATCCCCACATTCTGCCGGTGATGCCTTTGTCGCGGCGATAACTGAAGAAGTCAGCTTCATAAGTGCATCGGTTCATACTCCAGATATTCGTTTCCGGTACGCTCAGCGTAGCGAGTTGCCACCTGATACAGGCATTGAGGTCGATGGTTTTTTCGGTGCGGGTATACTCCGGAAATCCCGCAGTCCTGAACTGCTGAATAACTTCGGGACCTACTTCAAAATGTTCCTGACAAATACCCTGACCAATGGCAACTTTTATATTGTGCGGATCAGACCCAAGGTCCGTCATGCTGCGGATGGTATTGGTTACAATGCCGCCACAGGTACCGCGCCAGCCCGCGTGTGCCGCGCCAATAACAGAGTTTACGGGATCGTGGAATAGTACAGGGTAACAATCCGCTACGCTGATCGCAAGAGTAACATCATTCTTATTGCTGACAAGCGCATCGCCTTCCTGTCGCCCAACGGTGGCCTCTTTTACAGTTGTACCATGCACCTGTTTGAGCAAACAGATTTTTGTTTCCGCCAGTTGCAGTGCGTTCAGCGCGCGGAAGCGGTTTTTTTCAACCAGTTGCGGGTCGTCATCGCTGCCGCCGAGGTTAAGCGTTGAAAAAGAACCGGACGACACACCTCCTTCACGGGTAGAAAAACCGTGTTTGCAGTTTATGACTGGTGATTGGAGCCACATCAGCTGATATAACTCAGCTTAAGCATGTTGGTTCTGCCTTTTTCTTTCATTGGCATGCTGGCGATGTTGATCACAAGGTCATCGTTTCTCACCATTTTCTCAGATTTGATGATGGCTTTGAGATCTTCAATTGTTTGATCGGTGCTTTCGAATTTATCGTAAAAATAACCGCGCACGCCCCATACAAGACTCAACGTTGTGAGCAGAGAAGGATTATCGGTGAAGATAAACACAGGTGCTTTGGGCCTGTGGCTTGATAATTTAAAGGCAGTGTAACCACTATTGGTTAAACTGATGATGGCTTGTGCGCCCGCATGATGCGCGAGGGAGCAGGCATTGTAACAAATGCTGTCGGTGATGTAGGTAATTGTTTTTACCTGCGGCGTGTGTTCTTTGTAATAAATGGTGTCAAGCTCTTCTACTTCTGTAATGATCCTTCGCATCATCTCTATCACTTTCACCGGAAATTTCCCGACAGAAGTTTCAGCGCTCAGCATCACCGCATCGGCGCCGTCCATCACCGCGTTGGCCACGTCATTCACTTCGGCGCGTGTAGGCGTAAAGCTCGTGATCATGCTTTCCATCATCTGGGTGGCAATGATCACCGGTTTCCCGATCTCAATACATTTGTTTACGATCATTTTCTGAAGCAATGGCACACGTTCCATAGGAAGTTCCACGCCCAGGTCGCCGCGGGCAACCATGATGCCATCGGTCACATCAATGATGTTGTCGATCTCTTTAATGGCTTCCGGTTTTTCGATCTTGGCGATCACGCGCGCGCGTTTGCCTTTATTTTTGATGATGTCTTTGAGTTCAACTATGTCTGTCACACTTCGCACGAACGACAAACCAATCCAGTCGAAATCCTGCTCAAGCGCGAACTCCAGATCCCTGATGTCTTTCACTGTGAGGCAGGGCAGAGAAATTTTTGTGTTGGGAAGGTTCACTCCTTTTTTGGAAGAAAGATGACCACCGTTGGTAATGAGGCAACGGACACTGTCTTTACGATTGGTATCGATTACTTCAAGATGGATCTTGCCATCGTCGATGAGCACGGTTTCACCCACCTTAACATCCTGAGGAAATTGCGGAT
>CAZFCR010000091.1:0-10397 GCA_964517305.1 uncultured Akkermansia sp. | reverse complement strand
CACCGTTGAGCATTTTATTGCGCAGGACGATTGGGATGGGATGTTCACGTGGTAGACTCCATGTCGTCGGAGGCACCAGGAGAGGTACTGAACTCAAATGGTTACAATGATAATCCATGGGACCCAACCGGGGGATCGAGCGGAACGGATAAGGTGCCATCGAACGCACGCTTACAGGCCAGTCGCACCCCAGACGGACAGTACCTTGTTTATACATTTACAGAATCTGATACCGCGTTTACCAATCTGGAAAGAAAGTGGAATCACCTGCCGAACATCAAAGCACGTATGATCCTCATTGGCAGTGAAAGTGGCACCGTGGCCGCAGGTTACACCATTCACCCGAATGAAATAAATGTGAGCAGCCCGGGGGGAATGACAGAGCCTCAGGTTGATGGCCGTTCGCACATGCATTATATTTCTCCAAAATGCGCTGTGATATCGAACAGCATTTCTCTCGCGCAGGGAAAAATAGCAATTGGACTGCCGGTGACCGTTACCAACAACATGGAGACTCCATTGGCACAGGCTGCACCTAACACCCACTGGTATTCGGCGAGTGAATTAAAGTTTGACAACGCGCAGGTGGAGTGGCCGTTGATTACAGGGATGAAGAATAACGGATCAGATCTTTTAAAAGGCGTATCCCTTTTTCCGAATCCTTCTGCTGATCAGGTTTATCTGCGGATGCCGGGCAGCGTCCGAAGCCTTGTAGAAATATCGATCAGCAATATTGCAGGGCAGGTACTGGTACAAAAGAATGTTGATTCAGGTTCGGGTCAGATCAGTCTGGATACAAGGTCTCTGCCTGCCGGCATGTACCTCGTACATTTAAAAACCGCTGAAGGCAGCGTTACTAAAAAACTGATAAAAGAGTAATAGCGTCTGACAATACCCTATAAAAATGCCGCCATTTCCGGGCGGCATTTTTTATTTTAGTTTTAGAAGAGCGGATCTTATGCCTGCAAGAATTTTTGGGACATCTTCCGCGGAACAGGTCCCTACTGAAATTCTGTACCAGTCAGAGCTCTCGGGCGCACCAAAAGCATAAAAAGGCACAATGGCCAGGTGAGCTTCATCCAAAAGGTATTGCGATACGTCTTTGTTGTTTTGCAGCGTTTTGCCATCCGGCGTTTGCAAGCCTTTGAGCGAAAACTGCACGGTGAGATAAATGGCTGCCTGCGGTGGAATGGCGTTTACCCGGAAACCTTCTTTTTTGAATTGAGAAAACCCTTCGTAAAAACCATCAAGGCGTTGTGCAATCTTTTTTTTCTGATCGGCAATAAAAGCATCATAGGCCGGGAGATCCTGCAGATACCGCGCGGTGGCCAGTTGTTCGGCCCTTGGTGCCCACGCGCCGATGTGTGTGAGAATGGATTTCATTTTATCGATGATAAAACGTGGCCCCATGCTCCAGCCAACACGTACACCTGTAGCGGCCAGCGACTTGGAAATGCCATCCACAAAAACTGTGAACGCTTTCATTTCGGGCCGCAATGATACAGGGTTGTAATGCACCACGTTGTTCATGGTAAGAGCCCAGTAGATCTGATCGTAAAGAAGGTATACCGGTTTGGTGTTGCCGGCTCTTTTTTTGTTTTCGGCGAGGATCAGGTCACAGATGTCTTCAAGTCCTTTTTTTGTGAACACGGTACCTGTAGGATTTTGTGGAGAACACAGCGCAATAAAAGAAGCCGAACCGATGTGCGGCGCCAGATCGGCTGCGGACGGCATAAAATTATCTTCGGGATGTGCTTCAATGACCACCGCTTTGGCGCCATTGAGATACGTGTAATGGTTGTTGTTCCACGAAGGTGTGGCGAAAATAACCGTGTCTTCGGGATCAACCAGCGCTTTAAAGATGCAGTAAATGATGGGTCGCGCGCCGCCGGCAATCAGGATCTCCTCGGGAGCGTAATCAAGCTCTCCGCGTTCTTTTAAAAGCCCTGATACCGCTTTTCGGAGTTCAGGCATGCCATCAGCGGCGGGGTAGTTGGTTTGATTTTTTTCGTATTCTTCAATGATGTATTTTTTAAGTAAGTCGGGGATCGGAAATTCGGCAGGACTGAAATCGCCGATGGTAAGGTTATAGATCTTTTCGCCCTTTGCGATCCTCTGATTCACTTCTGCCGCCAGTTTGATTATTTCGGAGCCAATGATGTTATCGGCGAGTTTTGACACTTTCATGGTGATAAGCTTTAGGTACAAACCTAACATTTATTATTTAAGCAGCGGTTCCGGAAAGGGCATCAAACGGGCTATTGGCCGAAATAATTCTGTTAATCATCTGATAATAACTAATTCACGTCTAAATGATCTGTACCAAGGGCAGAATTGAATACCTTTACACAGATTTTTAGCATTAGATCAAAAAAACGAACCCAAAAATCAGTTCAATGAGAAGACTGCAATTAGATGACCTCGCGAAACAACTTGGATTTTCGAAGACGCTCATCTCTATGGTACTCAACGGCAAGGGCAATCATTACGGCATCAGTCAGAGCACACAGGCTACGGTGCTTGACGCGGTGGCCAAACTTAATTATGTTCCAAACAAATTCGCCAAATCGCTGCGTACCGGTCGCAGTCATTTTATAGGCCTGATCGTATCAGACATCGCCAATCCGTTTTATTCTACCATTGCCAAAAATGTGGAAGGTGTGCTTTCGCGCGAAGGATACAACCTGATGGTTTGCAGTACCGAGGAGAACGAAGAAAAAGAAAAACAGCTTGTTGAAATGATGATCTACCAGCAGGGAGTTGACGGGTTGATCATTGCCTCCTCTTTTAAAGACGCTGCTTTTTATAACCAGGCCCGCTTTAACACGGTGCCACTGGTGTTTATTGACCGGGTGTTGCCGCTTTATTCGGCCAATTACGTGGTGATAGATAATTTCGGAGGATCGGCAGATGTGGTGAACAAACTTGTAGAAACAGGTGCGAAAAAAGTAGCGTGCCTGGCCATTACCCCCCTGCACTTAAGCACCATAGAAGACCGGCTTAACGGCTATAAGTCTGCCTTACTGGCCCATGGATATAAAAAACCCGAACAGCTGATCAAAGCCATTCATTATGACAACATTCAAAATGATGTGGAGGCTGCGCTCAATGAATTACGCAGTGTAAAAGGCGGTGTGGACGCGATCTTCGTGCTGAATAACAACATCGCTGTAGCGTTGCTGGGTACCATCAGGCGGAAGGAATACGAAGATTTTAAAGAAGTAAAAATTGCGTGTTTTGATGACATCGCGCTTTTTAATATTATGGATAAAAAAGTATTCTCGGTTTCTCAGCCTGTAGAAGAGATAGGAAGAAATTCGTCTAACATCCTGCTTGAAATAATAGGGGGGAAAGAGAACAACAAAACCACCACGGTGTTATCTACCACCACTATTACACGGTAGTTCGCTCAAACAATTCCACTTCGGCCAAAGGACTGAACAGGTAAACCTGACCCGTGGAGAGCTCTTTGCATTTAAAACGTTTGCGGATTTTTTCGCCTTTCTGAAATACGCGCGAACCGTTATAAAGGAACACGCTGTTCTGCGGCAGGTACTCGAGAAACACGGTTCCTGTTTCTTCGTCATGCAGCTTCAGGGTTCTCAGTAACTGCGTGTCGGTGCAACTGGAAGCAGCCGGGTTCTGCATGTAGGAACGCAGCGCAGCAAACACTTCCAAAGGAAAAATATCGGTGTTAAGAAAGGGTTGCATCAACTCTTTAAAATTGAGTTTCCATTCTGTGCCGTGCGGATTAACAGTATTTTTATACTGATTGTAGGTAACAAGATGAGCCACCTCATGCACCAGTGTAATCAGAAATGCAAACTTATTGAGGTTGTGATTCACCGTGATCAGGTGATTTAAACCGTTTCGCGGCGAAGTATAATCACCAAGACGGGTGCTTCTTTCTTTTTTGATCTTGAGTTTAAAATCATAATGCACGATCCACTGGGCAACAAGCGGCACGGCAGGTAAAGGTAGGTACTTGCGAAGGATGTCCGAATTTTTCTGATACTGTACTGCTCTGAGGTCCACAATCAAAATTAAATAACTTTATGAGCCTAAAAAAGGACTGAAAGCCTAACTTTACCAACAAAAAGCAGTTAATGAGATGGATAAAAAAGCAGTGATCGGTCATATTGTATCCTGGTTACAAAATTATTCACGCCAGTCAGGAACCGAAGGATTTGTAGTGGGCATCTCGGGAGGGATAGACAGCGCGGTGACTTCAACCCTGTGCGCCATGACAGGCCTGCGGGTGATCGCAGTCAGCATGCCCATCAGGCAGGGACGGCAGGAACTTGACCGCAGTAATGAACACATTGCCTGGCTGAAAAAACATTTCAGCAATGTGGAGTCGCGGGAAGTGGTACTTGATAAAGTTCTTGAAGCCTGCGAGGAAACATTTCCCGAAGAGGTACAGGAATTTCTGGTAATGGCCAATACCAGGGCCCGTTTAAGAATGACCACGCTGTATGCGTTTGCCGGTAAATACAAACTGCTGCTGGCCGGAACGGGCAACAAGATTGAGGATTTTGGCATCGGTTTTTTTACAAAATATGGAGATGGTGGCGTAGATTTAAGTCCGATCGCGGATCTTAATAAAACAGAAGTATATGAACTGGCCTCTGAACTGGGGGTTCCCGCGAGCATTCAGCAGGCGCGTCCCACAGACGGTTTATTTGCCGATGGCAGAACAGATGAAGATCAGATAGGCGCCAGTTACCCTGAACTTGAATGGGCGATGGCTTACCATGAGAGTGGTAAAAAAGAAGAACTCAGTATGAGGCAAAAGGAAGTTTTAGCCATTTATCTGTCGCGTCACCGGGCCAATAAACACAAGATGGAGCCGGTGCCGGTTTGTATCATTCCGGAAGAATTTAAAAAAAGCACAACATAATAATTAAAACAGTAAAACGATGTTTGGAAAATTAGGAGATATGATGGGCAAACTTCAGGAGATGAAGCAAAAGGCCGAAGAGATCAAAAGTCGTCTTGATGAGGTGACGATCAAAACAGAAGCAGCCGGAGGCGATATCCGCATTGAGATAACGGGTAACAGAAAGATCAAAAGTCTCAGTATTGCCGCTTCACTGCAGCACGGTGACAAAGAGGCGCTCGAAGAACAACTCATTGTGGCACTGAACCGTGCGATAGAACAGGCGGGACAGGCCAATGAAGAAGAAATGAAAAAAGCGGCTTCGGGTTTGTTGCCCGGACTTTAAAATAATTTTATGGCAGTAATTTTACCCGTTAAGGGCATTTCTCCCAAAATGGGAGAAGATTGTTTTGTGGCACCTAACGCCACCATTGTTGGAGATGTGATCACCGGAAATGAATGCAGTATCTGGTTCAACGCGGTGGTGCGAGGCGATGTTAACAGCATCCGGCTGGGTAACCGCGTCAACATACAGGATGGAGCAGTGATCCATTGTACCTATCAGAAGACAAAAGTGGAACTCGGCAACAACGTATCGGTTGGACACAATGCCATTGTGCATGGCTGCAAAGTTCACGACAACGTGTTGATTGGCATGGGTGCCATTGTGATGGACAATTGCGAGATAGGCAGTAACAGTATTATAGCGGCGGGCGCAGTGGTTACAGAGGGAACAGTGGTGCCATCGGGCTGCATTTACGCGGGCGTGCCAGCAAAAAAAGTAAAAGACATATCTGAAGCGCTTATTCATGGAGAGATCAACCGCATCGCGTCCAATTATCTGATGTACAGCAGTTGGTTTAAGAGTGAAGGTGATAAAAGTTAATATTATTTAAATCAGGCCTTTTCGCCGCCAGGAACAGCTTCAATGGGGCTGAATCGCGGGTCAAAGTTTTATTATTGCGGTATATTTGTGTTTTACATTGAAAACGCAACTTTTTAATATACGTCGCTTTGTGCTGGGACTTGTACTGTTCCAGATGATCAATGTTTCGTTCAATTATGTTAACCTTTATCACTCAGGAAAAAGCGGTTTCAGGCATAAGATCGCGCTGAATTCAAATGAGATTGACAGTCTGTGTGAATTTGTGAGTGAAACATTATTGCACATAGATTATCCTGAGAGCAACGAAGATGAGGACAATGTGTTTCTTGAGAATTTTGATCTTGGTTTTTTTGACAATCCGGTGGTGATCAGCTCTCCTCCTGTAAAAGTAGTAGAGAGTTTTCACGGCTACCACTCGGCCAGTTTTCCCACCACTTATTTTGATCTTCATTCGCCGCCTCCCAAGCTGGCCTGATATTTTCTGGTGATGATCTATTTTACCGGTATGGCCGGTTAATTACAAACTTGTTTATGATGAAAAAACTTCTGCTCTTAACGGGCCTGTTCTCTATTTTACTGGTGTCATCCTGCAAAGATTCGGTGCAGGAAGAAGACACGGGCGATAATGTGTTTCCTGTAACGCATCCGGTTGTGCTGGATACAGTTTATTACAATGACTATGTAGCTGATATCAATTCAAAGAACAGGGTAGAGATAAGGGCCCGTGTAAAAGGATTCATTGATCGTATCCATGTGGATGAAGGAGAAAATGTGCGCTCAGGCCAGATTCTTTTCAGCATCAGCAGCCAGGAGTACAAAGAAGACCTGCTGAAGGCGCGCGCCATGCTGAAGAGCGCCATTGCAGAAGCCAAGGCCGCAGAGCTTGATCTGTACAACACCAAATTGCTGGTGGATAAAAATGTGATCTCCAAAACGGAACTCGACATGGCTGCTTCCAAACTGGAAGCACTTAATGCAAAAATAGAAGAGGCGCGTTCGCATGAAGCCAGCGCTAACCTCAGGTTATCCTTCACGTCTGTTAGAGCGCCATTTGACGGCATTATCGACAGGCTGCCCAACAAGGCCGGAAGTCTGATGAACGAAGGCGACCTGCTTACTACACTTGCCGATAACAGTGAGGTGTACGCTTATTTTAATGTGTCGGAAAAAGAGTACCTCGACTACGCCGCGGATCTTAAGCGCAAACCGGCCAGCACGGAAGTTTCGCTGGTACTTGCCAATAATTCGCTGCACAGCGAGACAGGTGTGATTGAAACCATTGAGGGGGAATTTAATCAGAACACAGGCAGCATTGCTTTCAGGGCGAAGTTTAAAAATCCCGAGCGTACCCTTAAACACGGCTCAAGCGGGAAGGTCCGTTTACGACGCGAAGTAGAGAACGCGCTGGTAATTCCGCAGAAGTCGGCATTTGAGATACAGGATAAAATTTATGTGTACGTAGTGGATGCCAATGACACGGTGCGGATAAAAAGTTTTGTTCCGCGTCTCCGGATTCCTCACCTCTATGTTGTGGAGTCGGGACTTACTACACGGGACAGGATCATTTATGAAGGCATCCAGGATATTAAAGAAGGTATGAAAGTAAAAACTCAGAATGTTTTACAGAATAAAATCATCAGGCAGCTTTCGCAGCGCTGAATAAACCGGCAGATCTATGTTCAGCATTTTTATCAAACGTCCGGTTTTATCGATAGTTATTTCAGTATTTATATTGTTACTGGGATTACTGGCTTTAACACAATTGCCGGTAACGCAGTTTCCTGAAATTGAACCCCCTTCGGTTACTGTAACAACCAAATACACGGGTGCCAATGCGGAGGTTTGCGCCAAAGCCGTTGTTACCCCGCTCGAACGCGCTATCAATGGTGTTCCGGGGATGTCTTACATGACCGCGGTTTCGGGTAACGATGGCACGAGCATCATCCAGGTTTATTTTGAAGTGGGTACCGATCCGGATCTGGCAGCTGTGAACGTTCAGAACCGTGTGACTGCTGTACTGGATGAATTACCCGAAGAAGTGATCAAGGCCGGAGTAATGACAGAGAAAGAAGTGAACAGCATGTTGCTTTACCTGAACCTGATCACAAGCGACAGTACAGCCGACGAAAAATTCATTTATAATTTTGCGGACATCAATGTGCTTGCAGAGTTAAAACGCATAGATGGCGTTGGATTTGCTGATATCATGGGCTCGCGCGAATACGCCATGCGTGTATGGCTAAAACCTGACCGGATGACCGCTTACGATATTTCCGCGAAGGACGTGATCACCGCGCTGCAGGCGCAGAACGTAGAAGCGGCACCCGGCAAGATAGGAGAAAGTTCGGGCCGTTCATCACAGTCGCTGCAATACGTGTTGCGCTACACAGGAAAATATACCAGTGCCGAGGAGTACGGCAACATTGTTATTAAATCTGAACCCGACGGCGGTTTATTAAGATTAAAAGACATCGCCGAAATTGAGTTTGGCTCGCTTGAATACGATGTTTTGTCAAAAGAGAACGGTCAGCCCTCTGCCGCCATCATTCTTAAACAACGCCCCGGTTCAAACGCCAGCGAGGTAATTGCCAATGTGAAAAATAAAATGGCGGAACTCAAAGAAAGAACTTTTCCGCCGGGCATGGATTACACGATCAGTTACGATGTGTCGCGTTTTCTCGACGCGTCTATCAGTGAAGTGATCAAAACCCTGATAGAAGCATTTTTACTCGTAGCGCTTGTTGTTTTTATTTTTCTCCAGGATTTCAGATCCACACTTATTCCAGCCATCGCCGTTCCTGTTTCGCTGGTAGGTACTTTTTTCTTTATGCAATGGTTAGGGTTTTCGATCAACCTGCTGACGTTGTTTGCACTGGTGCTTGCCATCGGCATTGTCGTCGACAACGCCATTGTGGTAGTAGAAGCGGTTCACGCAAGGATGGCGGAAGACGGCGTGTCTGCAAGAGAAGCAACCTTTATGACTATGAAGGATATCAGTGGCGCCATCATTGCCATTACGCTGGTGATGTCGGCCGTGTTTATTCCCGTTGCCTTCATGTCGGGTCCCGTAGGAGTTTTTTACAGGCAATTCTCAGTTACGATGGCTATATCCATAGTGATCTCGGGTATCAATGCGTTGACCCTGACACCGGCCCTGTGCGCCATTCTTTTGAAAAATGAACACGGACGCATCAAACCCAAAAACTGGCTCAATCGTTTTTTTGAAAACTTTAACCGAGCTTATGGAAAAGTGGCCGGCCGGTATAAGGTGCTGCTGAAGTCCATCCTGTCGAGAAAAATGGTGACCTATATTATGCTTGCTGTTTTTCTGCTGGGAACTTATGGCGCAGCTGTGGTGGTACCAACAGGATTTATTCCAACCGAAGACCAGGGAACTATATACGCTAACGTGACGACGCCTTCCGGCGCGACACTTGAACGCACTGAAAAGGTGATGGACGAGATCTACCGTGTGATCAAGGACCTGGACGCGATAGAGTCTGTTTCAACACTGGCGGGATTCAGTCTGCTGACAGATGGTGCGGGCGCTTCTTTTGGCATGGGCACCATTAACCTCAAAGCCTGGTCTGAACGAAAGGGTTCGATTGAAGAAATTATTGCCCTTCTCCGCGAACGCACCAAACACATCAAAGACGCGAGCATTCAGTTTTTTCCTCCGCCGGCTGTTCCTGGTTATGGTAATTCGAGCGGGTTTGAACTCAGGGTGCAGGATCGCACGGGAAGTGGCGATCTGCAGAAGACGCAGGTAACAGCGGCTTCATTTGTAACTGCTTTAAATGAAAGAGCTGAAATTGAAAATGCTTTCAGCAGCTTTGATGCAGGATTTCCGCAGTACCTGATTCATGTAGACAATGATCGTGCCGCGCAGAAAAAAGTAAGTGTTGCAACGGCAATGGACAATCTGCAGGCATTGATCGGCAGTTATTACGCCACCAATTTTATCAGGTTTGGACAGCTGTACAAAGTAATGGTGCAGGCTTTACCAAGGTACCGCGCGGAGCCACAGGATATTTTAAAGTTGTATGTAAAAAATGACGCTGGAGAAATGGTTCCGTATTCTTCGTTTATTACTGTTGAGCGTGTTTACGGACCCGAGCAACTCACGCGTTACAACATGTATACTTCAGCCATGATCAGTGGTGAGCCTGCAAAGGGGTACAGTACGGGTGACGCCATTAAAGCCATTGAAGAAGTTGCAAAAATGCACCTGCCAAAAGGATACAGTTTTGAATGGTCGGGCATGACGCGCGATGAGATATTATCAGGTGATCAGGCCGTTTATATTTTTATCATCTGCCTTGTATTTGTTTACCTGTTGTTATCCGCACAATACGAAAGTTTTTTATTGCCACTGCCGGTGATCCTGTCTTTGCCCGCGGGTATCTTCGGCTCGTTTTTCCTGCTGATGTTAACCGGACTCGAAAACAACATCTATGCGCAGGTAGCACTGGTGATGCTGATAGGTTTGCTGGGGAAAAACGCGATCCTTATTGTGGAGTTTGCCATTCAGCGGCAGCGTGAAGGAAGGTCTGCACGACAGGCTGCCATGGAGGGCGCTGTTTCCAGGCTGCGTCCCATCCTGATGACCTCGTTTGCATTTATTGCCGGTTT
>CAZFCR010000090.1:9206-10408 GCA_964517305.1 uncultured Akkermansia sp. | reverse complement strand
CCAGCGCCGGTCCAGTCGAGACTCATGTATTCGTTGGGAAAACGTTTGCATTCTTCTGAAGCAATGAGAAAGGTCTGCGCCGCCCTGTCAATTTCCCCGGCCGCGTAAATCATGGGTTTGCCACTTTCAATACAAAGGATCTCCGAAAGTTTTGTTTTACTGCGGATGATCTCTTCAGAAATAAAACGCAGGACCAATGATCTGTCACCGCTGCTCATCTCCTGCATATCAACTCTCGCAGCCTGCGCCAGTGTGATGGCTTTGTCAAGCAAACCGGCGTCCGCCAGCCAGGTGGTAGCGTAGGCCTCACCGCTGAATTTATCTGTTACCGTTAATTTTTCTTTGCCTTCTGTGAATTCGCCGCCGCAGTATATCTTAAAAGTTTCCATATTTAAAATTACAAATTTAAAATGCCTCCGGCCGATTCGAACGGTGATTAAAAGCCGGGAATAAATTTTTATTTATTTTTGTTTTGAAGAATGGCAGAGATCGAGATTAACCCGCAGTTTGAAAAAGTACTGGAATTTATCAACCAGACCAACCAACCCGTATTCTTAACCGGAAAGGCGGGCACAGGTAAAACTACCCTGCTGAAATACATCAGACAAAACACATTTAAACAAATGGCTGTCTGCGCCCCCACAGGCGTGGCGGCCATCAACGCGGGGGGCAGCACCATTCATTCTTTTTTTCAGTTTCCTTTTTCGCCCTTCCTTCCTTTATTAAAAGATAATGGACAAATTGATACTTCACGATCCGGTGGCCTGCCAACACTTAAATACAACGCGCAACGTCTTTCTATTTTCAGGAATCTCGAGTTACTGGTCATCGACGAGATCAGCATGGTGCGAGCCGATCTGCTCGACCAGATCGACCTGACCCTGCGTCAGGCCCGTCGCAAATGGAATCAGCCTTTCGGCGGTGTTCAGATTTTGCTCATCGGCGACATGTACCAGTTGCCACCTGTGGTTCAGCAGGAAGAGTGGGCGCTTTTGTCAAAAGTATACCACAGCCCGTTTTTTTTCGAAAGTCTCGCCATCCGTGATCATCCGCCTGTTTACATAGAACTTGAAAAAATTTACAGGCAGGATGATGATAGATTTATTTCATTGTTAAACAGTTTGAGAAATAATGAAATCGAGGAAGAAGATGTTTATTTATTGAATAATTATTACAAACCTGATTTCAAAGCCGGGAAAAAT
>CAZFCR010000090.1:0-9196 GCA_964517305.1 uncultured Akkermansia sp. | reverse complement strand
TTACAGGCAAAGTGAGGGTACATTTATCAGTTTGCTCAACAAAGTGCGGAACAACGAGATGGACCGGCAAACCCTTGAATTGCTCAACTCACATTATAAACCAAATCTCAGCGACAAAGATTTTCGTGATAACATCACACTTACCACTCACAACCGCAAGGCCGATGAGATCAACTCGCGCAACCTGGCATCTTTGCCCGGCCGTTCAGTCAAGTTCAGTGCAAGAGTCGAGGGCCAGTTCTCAGATCGCAATTATCCCGCCGATGAATCGCTTGTATTGAAGGTGGGCGCCCGCGTCATGTTTCTGAAAAACAATGGCGAGAAAAATTATTACAACGGCAAGATCGGCATCGTTACTTCGCTGGACGCAGATAAAATTAAAGTAAAGTGTGATGAGGACCGCCACGAAATAGAGGTGGGAAGGGAAGTGTGGACCAACGTGGCTTACAAACTTGATAAAAACACCAAACACATTGATGAAGAAGTGCTGGGTACATTTAACCAGTATCCGCTCCGTCACGCTTGGGCCATCACGATTCACAAAAGTCAGGGACTTACCTTTGATAAGCTGATCATCGATGCTGCCGAGGCATTCAGCGCCGGGCAGGTGTATGTGGCACTCAGCCGTTGCCGGAGTCTGGCCGGACTCACCCTCAGTTCCAGAATCAATGTGCAGAGTCTGCTTAACGATCAGAACATCTTGAGTTTTGCGTCAAGGCGTCAGAACGAGGAGCAGCTTGATTCCATTTTCAGCAACGCGCAAAAATCGTATTTCAACTCGGTCTTAAGTTCTCTTTTCGATTTTTCAGAGTTGCTCGAACTGCGAAAAGAATTGGCGGGCGCACTTCAGTTGCACGCTAAAAAAATAGGTTCCGGGGCCACGGATTGGGCCGCTGGTTTTTATCAGAACCTCGAACACCTTCACGAAGTCGGACTAAGGTTCAGGTACCAGTTGGGGTCTATCATTTCGCAGTCAAACGATCCTGAAAAGGATCCGGTTTTGCGTGAAAGGTTACAAAAGGCGGCTGGATATTTTGGCCCACTCATTGTAAAAAACATTGAAAATATAAGGGAATGCCCTTTGCGCACCGATAGCAAAGAAGCGGCCACGGAACTGAATTCCATTTTTAAAGCGATGTTTGAGGATCTTTTTGCAAAAGAAAAACTGATCGGATTTTGTGGCTCAGGTTTTAATTTTTCCGGTTTTGTAAGAGAGAAACTCAGACTCGTTTATCCTGATATGAACATGAGCGTTTACGCCAGTTCTAAAAACACAAAGGTGAGCGCGGATGTATTGTATCCCGAGCTTTTCAGAAAATTAATGGAGGTCCGCGACAGGATCTGTAACGAAGACCAGAAACCGATTTACATGGTAGCTGGTACCAAAACCCTGACAGAACTGTGTAATTTTCTGCCGCAAACCGAAGAACAACTTTTGATGATCTCAGGTTTCGGTCCTGCCAAGGTGGACGCGTTTGGCGAACAGTTCTTGGCAGTGATTCGCCATTACGCCGCCACACACGACCTGGAAACCAACATGCCTTTAAAAAAGGAAAAGAAAAAAACAAAAGAAAAAAAGGAACCTAAAACAAAGACTGAAAAAGAACCTTCCTCGCGGGAAAAAACTTTCAATTTGTTCAAAGAGGGATTGAATGTGTATGAAATTGCCACTGTTCGCAGCATGGCGGAGAGTACCATTGAAGCGCACCTCTTGCCTTTTATTGCCAATGGAGAAATCAACATCAGCAGATTGATGACAGCAGAAAAAAAATACCTGATCGAACGTACACTCAACGATTTAAATAACGCAGCAGGTTTGGGAGCCATCAAAGCTGCCTTACCGCCGGATGTAACTTACAGCGAGATCAGGTTCGTACTGGCGCTGCGACGGGGTACCGACGAGCCGGCTGATGAGGCCTGACCGCGCGGATGGACCTGGCAGGGTTTCGGCCTGACATTTAATGTGTATACGAAATCTAACAGACCGCATCATCGCGAAGATTTTGTTTGTGTTTTTGCAACCGAAAAATTCTGCCGCATCCGTTTTCCAAAAAATAACAATTGTCGCCCCCTGCTTTCCGGCAGATCCGGATTAATGTTTGTACTTTTGTGGCTCCTATGAACACAAACGACATTCCCTATATCATTTACGCTGAGGAAACGCCAAATCCTTCAAGTCTGAAATTTGTCGCCAACAAATTATTGCTGGTGAGTGGCGCCGCTGCCGATTATCAAACGGTTTCCGAAACTTCGGATGCGCCGCTAGCTTCGGCTTTATTTAAATTTCCTTTTGTAAAGCGGGTTTTTATTTCGTCCAATTATGTTACTGTTACCAAACATGATGCGCTGGAGTGGGAAGAGATCCGCGATGAATTGAGGATGTTTATCACCAATTATCTGAACGCGGGAAATGCCATCATCAATAAACTTCCTCAGAAAAGCGTAGCCAAAGATTCTTCTTTTAAAGAAACGATTACCATCAACACCCAGCATGCCGCTCCGGGCAACGATGTGGAAAACAAGATCATTGAAGTGCTTGAACAATACATTCGCCCGGCCGTGGAGCAGGATGGGGGACTGATCACTTTTAAGGAACTGAAGGATGGTGTTGTAACTGTTCAGATGCGCGGCAGCTGCAGTGGTTGCCCGAGCAGCACCATGACGCTTAAAGCCGGAATAGAGGCTTTATTAAAACGCTTATTACCCAATGATGTAAAAGAAGTGGTGAGCGAAGCCATGTAATATGACAAAACACAAACCTTCTTTTGATGAAATTTATATGGAGCTCGCGGAAAAACTCGCGCTCCGTTCGCATTGCGTAAAAGCCCAGGTGGGCGCGGTGCTTACCAAGGATACGCGCATTGTTTCGCTGGGTTATAACGGTCCGCCTGCCGGCACACACAACTGCGATGAGATGTGGCCGGAAACGGGCTGCGCACGCGACAGCAAAGGCAGTTGTTCTCTGGCTCTTCATGCCGAACAGAATGCCATTCTTTACGCCACAAAAAATAACGTGAGCATGCAGGATGCCACGCTGTATGTTACTCTTTCGCCATGTATTGCCTGTGCAAGGGTGATTTTTACAACCGGCATCCGCAAGGTTTTTTATAAAGACAGTTATGCCAAATTCAAAGGACTCGCTTCCGACGAGGGGGTGGATTTCCTCAGGCGTTTTGGCGTGGAAGTTGTAGAGTACATAAAATAATACATGAAACGCCTCGGCATTTTACTCATATTGTTCTGTTTTTCCTGTCCGGGTCTTTTTGGACAGGATAATAAAGGCACCGGTCCCCGCGAAAAATCGGTAAAGACTGAAATGCGCATCAAAAAACAGCAGCGCCGCGAAGGCCGCGAAAGACGGAAAAAAGAAAAGGAAGAACGCCGCGCGGTTAAAAAACACCACAAACGTCTTCAGACAAAGACTGTGCAGAAGCGCATGAAATCCAGTCGCAGCAAGGCCATCCGCAACAATGAGCACAAAAGGGAGTTCTTCCTCAAACGTTGGTTCAGCCGCAATTAAGCACAGGCCTTTATTTATTGCGCACCAATTAACATCGCTTTTTAACCACTTATCAAGTTCGCAGAGCCACCTCGAAATGCCGGGAATTTATTCACACCCGGCCGGTTAATTTTATCAAAAGATTAAATTTATGTTAAGACGAAAGGGGAAGTTTAACCCGCTGACTATCATAGAATTAATAAAAACACCAGTATTTAAGTTGGAAGATAGACCGAAGGTTTATAAATTTAAGGCTTTTAAAATCAGTGGAAATTAAGGTAATTTAACAGTATATGAAGAAGATCTATTTAGCAGTCGTAATGATGGTTTTTTTGGGGCTTTCCGCCTTCGCTCAGAATGATAACGGGGCCATAAAAATTATCCTGCAGGATAAAGCCACCAAGGAGGCCATTCCCTTTGCGAACGTAGTTGCTTACAAAGATGGTGTTCAGGTGGGTGTTTCCACAACCAACATGGAAGGAGAGGCCGTTATTAAGCCGCTTGCACCGGGAAAATACACTGTTAAAGGTGTTTATGTGGGTTACCAGGCCACCGAGATCAAAGACGTTGTGGTAGGTGAGGGCAAAACAGCATACGTTACCATTCCGCTTTCAAATGGCGAAGGTGTTCGTCTCGACGAGGTAGAGGTAGTAACATACCAGGTACCGCTCATCGATCCGGATACTAAATCAGGTCAGACTGTAACCCGTGAAGATTACCAGAATCTTGCAACAAAGGATGTGAACTCTGTGGCTGCCACTACTGCCGGTGTTTATCAGGCCGACGAAGGCCGCGCGCTTAACGTACGTGGTGGTCGTTCGGGAAATACAACTTATTTTGTGGATGGTGTAAAAGTGTTTGGTACACCCAATTTACCACAGCAGTCCATCGATCAGATCAATGTGATCACCGGTGGAGTGCCAGCCAGCTATGGTGACCTTACCTCGGGTGCAGTATCCATTTCAACCCGTGGACCGCAGTCAAAATATTTTGGTGGCGTAGAATTGATCTCATCTCAGCTCACCGATCCTTACGGTTACAACTCACTTGGTTTCAGCGTGGGTGGGCCGATCTACAAAAAACGCGACTCCACCCGCAGAACAGTATTGGGTTTCTTTGTTTCAGGTCAGGGTAATTACATCAAAGAACCAAGTCCTTCGTTTGTACCTGTTTACGTTTTAAAAGACGAAAAACTTCAGGAGATCAAGGATCAGCCCTTGCAGGTTTCACCTTCAGGAACCGGTTTTGTGAGGACCTCTGAGTTTATCACCAAAGACGATATGACAACTCAGCGTTTCCGTCCAAATGCGGCGCAGAGGTTACTTTCACTTCAGGGAAAAGTTGATTATGCGCCAACTGCCAATACCAACATTTCCTTTGGTGGGGTATACGAATACGTTGATGTTTTCAATTCAGGAATGGCCAACCACCTTTTGAACTCCAACAACAATTCAAAATCTTCTGCACGTACAATAAGGACGAATATGTCTATCACTCAGAAGTTCGGTAACCCAAACACTGACAAAGACAAATCGCAGTCGCTGATTTCGAATTCTTTCTTTCGTTTTCTTGTAAGTTATGAGAACGTTCTGGATGTTACAGAAAACGCACAGCACAAAGAGGATTTCTTTAATTACGGTTATGTGGGACGATTTGATCGTAATTTTCTTGAAGAGGACTTTGCATTCAATTACGAATTTACCCCGGCTTATAATGTAAATGGTCAGGCCATTAACTCTTATACCTATACCGGCCGTCGTGAGTTGCCGGTAAATTTTACAGCAGGAACAGCGAATCCTGATATGGCGCTTTACACGAATTATGTGATGAATAATGCAAATCCGGGTTTACTTTATATGGATTTTATTGCCGCTAACAACGGTTTAAGAAATGGTGATAGCCCTGATAACATTTATAACCTGTACAACAATTTTGGCGCTGTTGCCGGCGGATATAATAAAAATACGCGGGAGCAATTCAGGATCGCTTCCAGCTTCAACACCGATATCAAAAATCATGCACTCACAGTAGGTATGGAGTTTGACCAACGCACAAGCGGTTATTATGCGATTGGCGCCAGTGGTTTATGGCAAAGGATGCGTCAGATCGCGAACCAGCACACCTCCCAGCTTAACACCGCCAATCCTATTCTGAATGAAGAACTTTCAGGCGTTGTGCCTTATTATTACTACAATTATCTTTACGAAGGAGATCGCCAGAGCCAGTTCTCGGAACGCCTGCTTGAAAAACTGGGATTACCTAAAGACTACACTGGGTTTATTAACACCGATGCACTGGATCCTTCTATTTTAAGCCTTGACATGTTTTCTGCTGAAGATCTTGTTGGAAACAGTGCCGTTACCAATTATATTCTTTACAGCGGATTTACCCACGACAACAAAAAGGTGAAAGGTAAAACCAACATTACCGATTTTCTTGAGAAAACAGACGAGGCCGGGAGAAATCTTTTCCCAATTGGAAACTTCAAACCTATCTACGCTTCAGTTTACATCATGGACCGTTTTGATTTTAAAGACATCAAGTTTAACGTAGGTCTGCGTGTTGACCGTTACGATGCCAACCAGCCTGTGTTAAAAGATAAATA
This sequence comes from uncultured Akkermansia sp., assembly GCA_964517305.1. Classification (GTDB taxonomy): domain Bacteria; phylum Bacteroidota; class Bacteroidia; order B-17B0; family Aurantibacillaceae; genus Aurantibacillus. Next base: position 3,092 of record CAZFCR010000090.1, on the reverse strand, counting down.
CGCTTTGCATGAGCTTGCTAAAGTGGGTGATCTGGGTTCTATTGAGAACCTGCCTGCCGGCTTCGCTGAAAATCTGCCTGCCAACATTTCCAAAGATGCGGCAGTTTACGTGGCACAAAGTCCGGAGGGGGGACGTTCACCGGTGGCGATCAAAGGTTTCCGTTTAGGTGACCAGTGGTTCAACGCTGAAGGTAACGAGATTTCTGACCCTACCCTGATTGCTGTTGACGGACGTGCGATCCCGCTTTTTAAAGACAATGCCGATTACAGCGAAAAAATGTCAGCCAACGCTTTCACCAATTATGTGGCAGCTATTATTCCGCAACCACGTGTGGCTTTCTCTTTCCCGATTTCCGACGTAGCCAATTTCTTTGCGCACTACGACATTCTTATTCAGCGCCCAACCAACAGTGTGTTGACACCTTTTGACTATTATTTCCTGGATGCTTCAAGTACCAATCCTTTGGTAAACAATCCTAACCAGCGTCCGCAACAAACAATCGATTATGAATTGGGTTATCAGCAGGTGTTAAACGAAAGAAAAAATGCCTCCCTCACCATTACTTCGTTCTACCGTGAGATGCGTAACATGATCAACCAGCGTTTGATCGTGGGTGCTTATCCGAGAAGCTACATCTCTTTTGAAAACATCGACTTTGGAACCGTTAAAGGTTTATCGTTTGTATTCGATTTCAGGAGAACAGGAGGCAGCCGCATCAATCTGAACTACACACTCCAGTTCGCTGAAGGTTCAGGATCTAATGCTAACTCGGGTGCTAACCTCGCTTCTACAGGTCAGCCTAACCTCAGGATTTTACAGCCACTTGATTTTGATCAGCGTCATAACTTTGTTGCCACTTACGATTACCGTTTTGGCGCGAAAAAAGATTACAAAGGCCCTAGCTTTAAAACTAAAAAAGACAAAACTATTAATGTGTTTGAAGACGTTGGTTTTAACCTCCAGTTTAACCTCGGTTCAGGTACTCCTTACACCCGCTGGAGCACTGCGGTGCCTACACAAGGTGGTAACGCGCGCTCGAGCATTGTGGGTCAGATCAATGGTTCAACCAAACCATGGACTTTCAGGACCAATCTGCGTATCGACAAAAACATTCCTTTAACCTGGGGCAGCGAAGAGTCGGATAACAAAAAGAACGCCAACCTGAACGTGTACCTGCAGGTGCTTAACCTGTTCAACACAAGAAACGTTTTAGGAGTATACAACTTTACCGGTGCCCCTGACGACGACGGGTACCTTACTTCAACACAGGCACAGGCTGCCCTTGAGCAGGCCAACAGTGCTGTTGCTTTCTCAGACATGTACAGGATCCGTGTGAACGCTCCTGGCAACTACAGCTTACCAAGACAGATCCGCATCGGTTTATTATTTGAATTTTAAGATTGAGGAAATTGAACATGAAAAAGTTAATCATTCTAATTGCAGCGCTGGTTTCAGCCGACATCAGTGCCAGAGAAGCGGTACCAGGTGAAAAACGCAATAACCAGGGCCTTGGTCAAAAGGTATTGGCGGGTTGTACTCCTCCCCGCACCAGCCGCGAATTCTGGTTCAACAACGTGCGTACCATCATTTACAGTGGTGGCGACATGTGGTGGGATTTGAATGGTAATAACAACGCGTATTATTATATACCAGCTGTTCAAAACAGAGCTACGGGTGTGTCCTCAAGTTTCGCCGGATCTATCTGGCTGGGTGGTCTGGATGCAGGTGGACAGTTAAAAGTAGCTGCTATGACCTACCGTCAGAAAGGGGTGGATTTTTATCCTGGACCTCTTGATACGGTGAACGCTTCTATTGATGTGGCGCAGTGCGCCCGTTACGATGAGATCTACAGCATTTCGCGCGCAGAGGTGGATAACTTTGTTGCAGGCGGAGCCGTTACACAGCCTATCCTCAACTGGCCTGGTAATGGTGACATCAGCAACAGACAGGGTCGCCGGCTGGCGCCGTTTTTTGACGCGAACAAAGATGGTTTTTACGAGCCTACTGCAGGTGATTACCCTGCTTATGACGTAAATAACCTTGCTGAAAAAGATGAACTGGGTTTTTGTAAAACCAAACTTTTTGGTGATAACACTTTGTTCTGGGTGTTTAATGATAACGGTAACATTCACACTGAAACTCAGGGTGTGCCTATTGGGGTGGAAGTGCGTGCGCAGGCATTCAGCTTTAAAACCAACGACGAGATCAATAACATGACTTTTTATTCTTATGAGATCTTTAATCGTTCGTCTTTTCAGTTAAACAGAACTTATTTTACAATCTGGAACGATGCCGATTTGGGATATTACCTCGACGATTATGTGGGTTGTGATGTGAAACGTGGTCTCGGTTATATTTACAATGCCGACCCTTTTGATGAAACTGCAAGTGGTGTAAACGGTTATCAGGATTATCCACCGGCTTTGGGTTGCGACTTTTTTAAGGGCCCGCTCGCCGATCCGGGTGATGGCATCAACAACGACCAGGATTCACTGACCGACGAACCGGGTGAAACCATTCAGATGTCGCGTTTTACTTATTACAACAATAACATTGGTGCTTTCCCTCCGCAAACCACCAATCCTGATATTGCAGTGCATTATTACAATTTTATGACGGGTTTCTGGAAAGATGGTTCGCCTTTTACTTTTGGCGGCAATGCTTATGGTGGAACTGCGCCCTCAACCTACGTTTACGACGGTAATCCTGTAAATGGAACAGGCTGGACAGAAAGAGGATCGGGTAACCTTCCCGGAGACAGACGTTTCCTTCAGTCGGCTGGTCCTTTTACATTAAAACCTGGCGCTGTAAATGAAATTACTTTTGGTTTGCCATGGGCTCAAAGTCCGAGTAAAGGTGGTAACATGCAGAGTCTTGAATTGCTTTTCAGCGCAGATGACAAGGCCCAGGCCCTGTTCGATAATTGTTTTAAACTCCTCGACGGACCTGAAGCACCTAATATGACCATTCAGGAACTGAACAACGAACTTATTTTTTATCTCACCAACGAAAAAGGAAAATCAAAAAATTACAAACATTATAACAACTATTACTCTGAGGTAGACATCTCCATCTTTTCTGATCCTACATC